>CALGGQ010000349.1 GCA_937915775.1 uncultured Clostridia bacterium
GGCCGCCGGAGGCCTCGAGCGAAGCGACCTCTCGAGCGAAGCGACCACTCAAGCGCAGCGACCACTCGAGCGCAGCGCTCTCTCACGCTTTCTTGGCTTTATGGAAGACTTTCTTGCCCTTTTTGATCACCACGAAATCATCGACAGCGATCATCTCGGTGGGATCGGCGATCTTGATGTCATCGACGAGCACACCGCCGCCTGCGATGAGGTTGCGGGCTTCACGCTTGGAGGGGGCGAGGTTGGTGAGGGTGAGCAGGTCGAGGATGCCGATCTTGCCGTCGGTGAACTTGTCCGCGGGGATCTCGGTGGTGGGCATATCATCGGAAACGCCTGTGCCGCCGAATACGCTCCTGGCGGCTGCGAGAGCCTTGTTTGCCTCGTCCTCGCCGTGGATCATCTTTGTGAGCTCGAATGCGAGACGCTCCTTCGCCTGGTTGAATGCGGCACCCTCGAGGTGCTGCTCCATTTCCTCGATCTCCTCGATCGGGATGAATGTGAGAAGCTTCAGGCACTTGACAACATCCGCGTCAGCCACATTTCTCCAGTACTGGAAGAACTCGTAGGGGCTGGTCTTGTCCGCGTCGAGCCATACTGCGCCCTTCTCGGTCTTGCCCATTTTCTTGCCCTCGGAGTTGAGCAGCAGGGTAATGGTCATAGCGTACGCGTCCTTGCCGAGTTTCTTTCTGATAAGCTCGGTGCCGCCGAGCATATTGCTCCACTGGTCGTCGCCGCCGAACTGCATATTGCAGCCGTGGTGCTGGAACAGATAATAGAAGTCATAGCTCTGCATAATCATATAGTTGAATTCAAAGAAGGAAAGCCCCTTCTCCATACGCTGCTTATAGCATTCGGCGCGCAGCATATTATTAACGGAGAAGCAGGTACCGACCTCGCGCAGCAGCTCCACATAGTTGAGGTCGAGCAGCCAGTCGGCATTATTGACCATCTGTGCCTTGCCCTCGCCGAATTCAATAAAGCGCTCCATCTGCTTTCTGAAGCACTCGGCGTTATGGTCGATATCCTCACGGGTGAGCATTTTACGCATATCGCTTCTGCCGGACGGGTCACCGATCATCGTCGTGCCGCCGCCGATTAAGGCAATCGGCTGGTTGCCGGCGTCCTGCAAACGCTTCATCAGCGTCAGCGCCATAAAGTGACCTGCCGTCAGGCTGTCAGCCGTGCAGTCAAAGCCGATGTAAAACTTCGCTTTACCGGCGTTGACCATCGTTCTGATTTCGTCCTCGTTCGTCACCTGCGCGATTAAACCGCGCTCGACTAATTCTTCATAAACTCCCATATTCGTCCTCCGATTTATCTTAATTTCCGCTCAGCAGCTCTTCTGCTGAATGGAGAAGTGAATCCGTAATTTCCAGACCGCCCATAATGCGGGCAAGCTCCTGTTTTCTCGCCTCATAGTCCAGCGAGGTAACAGACGTATACGTTCTGTCATTTTCAAAGCGTTTGCTGATGAGCAGATGGTTATCCGCCAGCGACGCAATCTGCGCCGAATGGGTAACGCAGACAACCTGCGCATACTCCGAAACGCCCTTTAAGCTGTAGCCGATTTTACGGCTTGCCTTGCCGCTGACGCCGGTATCAATCTCATCAAATATCAGCGTACCGACGGAATCGTGCGCGGCAATGACCTTTTTAATCGCCAGCATGATACGCGACAGCTCGCCGCCCGATGCAATCTTGGAAAGCGGCTTCGGCGGCTCGCCCGGGTTGGTCGAAATCAGAAATTCGATTTTGTCATAGCCCATGGCGGATAAATTGCCCTGCGTAAATTGCGTGATAAATTCAATCTTCGGCATATCGAGAAACTGCAGCTCCTGTTTTACCTTGTATTCAAGGTCACGCGCAACTTCCCTTCTGCTTTGCGACAGTGCCTCGGCAGCCTGCATGGCGTTCTCATACGCTGTGTCATAAGCGGCATTGAGCTTTTCCAGCTCCTCGTCGGAATTAACGATGGCATCGCGTCTGGCAACGGCGTTATCAAGGTAAGCGAGCATTTCCTCCTCGGTATCACCGTATTTATTGGAAAAGCGGTAATACATATCGAGCCGCGCTTCAATCTGCTCCAGCTCCGCCTCGCTGAAATCAGTGGAGGCAAGCTTCGCTTCCGTTATATCCTTGATTGATTCCACCGCGTCCGTCAAATCGCTCAGCCTATTATATAGTGTCTGCAGCTCGCTGTCAACCGTGCTGACGGCAGCGGCTTCACGAACGGCAGCGGCAAGCAGCGTCTGCACGCCTGAGGTATCGTCATCACCGTTTACCGCTTCCAGAATATGATTGAGCGCATCCGTCACGGTCTGGGAATGATGAATCATATTGCGCCTGTTTTTCAGGGCGTCACGCTCGCCGGTTTTGATATCGGCAGCGGTCAGCTCGTTGATTTCATAGTTCAGCAGTTCCAGCTGTCTGTCGCGCTCGTCCACGTCAAGCGTTAGTGCTTTCAGCCGTTTTCTGACGGAGCGAAGCTCGGAAAACGCCTTGCGGTATTCCGCCAAGCCCTGCACGCCGAGCATATCAATAAAGTGATAATGCACGTCGGGATTCAGGAGCGCCTGACTGTCGTGCTGACCGTGAATATTGACAAGAAGCGTGCCGATTTCATGCAGCAGCGACACTGTACAGGGTACGCCGTTGATACGGCAGGAGGATTTTCCCTGCGATGTAATTCTGCGGGTAATCAGCAGCTCGTCATCCACTGGAAAATCAAGTTCTTCCAGCTTATCCTTTACCTCGTCGCCGATATCGTCAAACAGCGCACTGACAAAAGCTGCGTCCGCACCGTGGCGCACCAGCTCCCTGGAGGTTCTTTCCCCGAGGACAGCGTTAATGGAATCAACGACGATGGATTTACCGGCGCCGGTTTCACCCGTTAACACATTCAGCCCTGCGGAAAGCTCTATATCGGCTTTTTCAATCACTGCGATGTTTTCGATATTCAGGCTTTTAAGCATCCATTATCTTCCTTAACTGATTGGTAAATGACGCCGCGAGCGCTTCACTGCGGCAGAGCATAAAGATCGTATCGTCACCGGCGATGGTGCCGAGCACTTCATCAGGATTCATCGAGTCAATGGCGGCGCAAGCAGCATTCGCCATACCCGGAAAACACTTAATGACAATCGTATTCATTGCATAATCAATGCTGATGATGGATTCATTGAAGATACCGCCGGCGCGGTAAGTTACGTTATCATTGCGCATTTTTCCGGTGGAATAGACGTATCTGCCCTTTTCGGACAGCTCTTTGACAAGGCGCAGCTCCTTAATATCGCGGGAAATGGTAGCCTGCGTCACTTCAAAGCCGTAGCGCTGCAGCGCGTCCTGCAATTCCTCCTGTGTTTCAATTTCGCTTGCGGAAATCAGTTCCAGAATT
>CALGGQ010000350.1 GCA_937915775.1 uncultured Clostridia bacterium
ACATCCAGCGCACCACCCGCAAGAAGATACCCTTCGGCGTAGGTCAGGTGGGCAAATCCTTCAGAAACGAGATAACACCCGGAAACTTTATTTTCCGTGTACGCGAATTTGAGCAGATGGAGCTTGAATTTTTCTGCAAGCCCGGCACAGATCTTGACTGGTTCCACTATTGGAAGGACTTCTGCAAGAACTGGCTGCTGTCGCTCGGCATCAAGGAGGAAAACCTCCGTCTGCGCGACCACGACCCCGAGGAGCTTTCCTTCTATTCCAAGGCAACGACGGACTTTGAATACCTGTTCCCGTTCGGCTGGGGCGAGCTGTGGGGCATTGCTGACAGAACAGATTATGACCTGACGCAGCATATCAACGTCTCCGGCAAGAGCCTGGAATACTTTGACCAGACCACGAATACAAAATATATTCCTTACGTTATCGAGCCGTCGCTCGGCGTAGAGAGACTGTTCCTCGCTGTGCTGTGCGAGGCATACGATGAGGAAGTGCTTGACGCAGAGAAGAACGACACCCGTGTGGTGATGCACTTCCATCCGGCGCTGGCACCGTTCAAGGCTGCCGTTCTGCCGCTTTCCAAAAAGCTCAGCGAGAATGCAGACGAGGTATTCACGCAGCTTTCCAAAAAGTTCAACGTAGACTTTGACGACGCAGGCTCCATCGGCAAGCGTTACCGTCGCCAGGACGAAATCGGCACGCCGTACTGCATCACCTATGACTTTGATTCCTTAGAGGACAACTGCGTAACTGTGCGCGACCGCGACACGATGGAGCAGGTACGTCTGCCCATCGCAGAGCTCGAGGACTTTATCGCCAAAAAACTGGAATTTTAATTCCGGCATAAATCATATATTGATTAAGGAGATGATTGTATGAAACTTGACAGAGCATTAATCAAATCACAGGCAAAGGAAATCATCCGCGGCAAGGTGTTAAGACTGTTTCTGATTATCTTTGTCGTCGGTCTGCTAGTGGGCTCCATTTCCGCCGTATCCTCAGCAATTTCCACCTTCAGTAATATGGGTAACCTTGAGTCGATGATGAACGGCGATTATTATTCACCGTCCTCCTACAGCAGTTTCTCCGTCAGCCTCGGCTCCGGTCTGGGCGGCATCGTGACGCTGCTGCTGGCACCGCTGGAAATCGCGCTTGCCGGTATGTTCCTTCTGACCATCAGAGGCACAAACCTTGAACTGGCGGACGAATTCAGCTATGTGTTCAAAAACACCTTTGATAAGAATTACCTGCAGAAGTTCCTGCTGGCGCTGCTGCGCGGCATCTTTATGATGTTATGGATGCTTCTGTTCTTCATTCCGGGTATTGTATATTATTACAAAACTTATTTTGCCTCCTTCATTATGGCGGACAATCCGGAGATGGACTGGAAGCAGGCGCTGGAGCTTTCCAAGAAAATGTCAAACGGTCACAAGGGCGAGCTGTTTGCGCTTGACCTCAGCTTCATTCCGTGGTATCTGCTCACGGGCATCACCTGCGGTATTGCCGGCATCTACGTGCTGCCGTATGTGCAGACAACAGTGGCGCTCTACTATGAG
>CALGGQ010000351.1 GCA_937915775.1 uncultured Clostridia bacterium
CCGCCACACGCACTCCTCGCCGACGATGGCCAGGATAAAGTCATTCTGCGGTTCCGAAACATAGAGGAACTTTTGCTTGGAATTGCCAAGACCGACGCCGAAGATACCGCCCGAGCCGATAGCGTAAAGCGAATTATTCGTCTGCCAACGCAAATCAAGCGGTGAAAAATCCTTATCCAGCCAGGCGACAATACGGTCGCCGGCATAGTCCATCAACACTTTCGGATTCATAATGACAAAGGCGACCACCGCTGCCACCACACCCGCTCCGAGCGCAAACAGCTTCCAGTCTGAGCCGCCGCAGAACATCATTACCGCACCGATTAAAAATACCAGAATCACGCCGGAATTATGATGCTCCAGATAGATGAGCCCGCAATATACCGCAATCATCAGCAGCGGAACGACTGTTCCCCAGAACGGATTTTTCATTTCTCGGTGATGCTTCGTCATATAATCGGCAAGCAGAAGCACAATCGTGAACTTGGCAATATCCGACGGCTGAATTGTAATCGGACCAATCGGAATCCAGCGCTTAAAATCCTTGACATCCGTATGATACACGAGCACGACAATCAGCAAAATAACCGTTAAGCCGACTAAGGGATACACCAGCGGTTTGAACAGCTTATAATTCACCTTTGACATTGCGAGCATAATCGCAATACCCACAACGGCAAAGATTGCCTGGTTTTTGATAAAATGATAGGAGTCACCGTATTTTTGCAGCGCATAGGGATACGACGCTGAAAACAGCATAATCAGCCCGATGGTAACGAGCGCTATTGTAATGGCAAAGAATGGGATATCCATTCCGCCGAGTGTCAATATGTCGGATTGTAAAAAGGAGGATTTCTTTTCCGCCTTAATAACATTGCTCTGCGCTTCCTCATAGTTTCTGCGCTGCCGTGTTTTAGGGGGCTCCAGCTTATCTGACATAGTAACACCTCTTTTCTTAGTAATATCGTTAAATGGTTATTTCTGACCGAAGTATAACAGCAATAATGCTGCCGCGCAGCCGAGCGCATTCACAAGGGAAAAGATAACGCATATTTTCTTCTCCTTCCAGCCGCACATTTCAAAGTGATGGTGAATCGGCGCCATCTTGAAAATACGCTTGCCGTGCGTGAGCTTGAAGTAGCCAATCTGAATAATATCGCTCATCGTTTCACACACATAAACGATGCCGATGAACAGCAGAAGAATCGGGCATTTAATCGCAAAGCCGAGCGACGCGACCATACCGCCGAGGAACAGCGAGCCTGTATCGCCCATAAAGGTTTTGGCGGGATTCCAGTTCCAGCAGAGGAAGCCGCAGACGCCGCCGAGCAGTGCGCCGGCTACGATACCGAGGCCGGCAAACTTCAGCATAGCAGAGCTGATGATAAAGGTAACGGCTACCGTAGCGGTAACGGAGGAGCAAAGTCCGTCGATACCGTCCGTCAGATTGACGGAATTGACGGTACCGTAAATGATGAAGATGGACAGCAGCCAGAAGATAACGGCGGTGAGGATATTCTTTTCAAAATTCACTGAGCCGAGAAACGGGATGTACCAGACGGTGTTGTGCGACAGCCAAAGGGTCAGCACATAGCCGACGGTGACAAGCAACTGACCGAGTGTTTTCTGCTTAGCGGAAAGCCCCTCGTTACGCTTCATCTTAATTTTGATAAAATCATCCGTGAAGCCGACAACGCCGCAGCCAAGCGCCAGACAAATGCCGGCAATCAGCAGCACCAAATCTCTGCCCTCCAGCACAGAGGCATAGTCTGACTCAATTTTGCCGCCTGTCAGCGCAAAGGTCAGCAGACCGACGGCAACGGCAACGATGATACCGATGGCAAACATAATACCGCCCATATTCGGCGTTCCCTGCTTGCTCTTATGCCATGAGGGACCGATATCCAGAATCGTCTGACCGAACTTCAGTTTTCTCAGCCACGGAATAATGATAAATCCCAAGGCAGCCGTTACGCCGAAAGCAATCACGGCGCTGATGATAATTGCCACTGTACTGCTCATATTATTTCTCCTGTATTTTAAACATCTATGATTTACTGCGTCAGTATTTCCGCCACAACCTCACGTTCATCAAAATGAATGGTTCCGTTCGGTAGAATCTGATATGTTTCATGTCCCTTGCCTGCCAGCAGGATAATATCGTCCTGTTTGGCGTGCTCGAGGGCATAGCGGATAGCGTCTTTTCTGTTTTCCACCACCTGATACGGTGTTTTGGTGCCCTCCATGCCGGCAAGGATATCCTTGATAATCAACCCGGCATCCTCGCTTCTCGGGTTATCGGAGGTAACAATGCAGAAATCGGAAAGGTCTGCTGCAATCTTGCCCATCTTCGGGCGTTTCGTTTTATCTCTGTCACCGCCGCAGCCGAACAGGGTGACTACTCTGCCCTTTGCAATTTCGCGCAGCGAGCGGATGATATTCTCCAGTCCGTCCGGCGAATGCGCGTAATCGATAATCACGGTGTAATCCGTATCGGTCGGGACGACCTCAATTCTGCCTCTTACGCCGTTACACTTTGATACGGCAATAACGACATCTCTGAAATTGAAGCCGAGCGACAGCACCACCGTTGCGGCACACAGCGAATTATACACGCTGAATCTGCCGGGAATCGGGCATTCCACCCTGCCTATCTGGTCGCAGACAAGCTCATATTTCACACCGTTTGCAGCAAAGGTGACGTTGCGCGCCGTATAATCGGACATCAGATTGGTTACGCCGTAAGTAATCACCTTGCAGGGCAAGCCCTCCACAATCGGCATACCGTATGCGTCGTCCACATTGGTAACCGCAGTGTCGCACTGCTCAAACAGCATTCTTTTCGCCGCAAAATAGTTTTCCCAGGTTTTATGATAATCCAGATGGTCCTGCGTTAAATTGGTAAAGGCGGCTGTCATAAAATGTACGCCGCTGACTCTGCCCTGTGCAAGTGCCTGAGAGGATACCTCCATCACGCAGTATTCGCAGCCGGCGTCCACCATCTTACGAAACAGACTCTGCAGCTCGTGCGGGTCGGGCGTCGTATAATGTGCCGGATAAACCTCATCGCCGACCATATTCTGTACCGTGCCGATTAAGCCGGTCTTTTTACCGAGCGATTCCAGAATCTGCTTAATCAGAAACGTAGTAGTGGTTTTGCCGTTTGTTCCCGTCAGACCGATGAGCTTTAAGCGCTCGGCAGGATTGCCGAAGAAATTGGCGCAAATCGGTGAGAGCGCTGCGCGTGTACTGTCAACAACAATCTGCTGTTCCAGCCCAAGGTCACGCTCCACAACAACGGCTGCCGCGCCTCTTTCCAGCATCTCGGCAGCGACGGAATGGCCATCAAAGGTAGCGCCCTTGATGCAGATAAAGAGATAGCCCTCTTTTGCCACACGGGAATCCGCCGTTACCTCGCACACCTCGGTGTCGCGGTATTCATTTTTCACTTCAATGCCTTTTAATAACTGAGATAATTTCATAGTGCCACCGATTTTAGTCTAAAACAGACGTTGTATTCTTAAAGGAAACGGTAATAACCGTGCCCATTTCTACCTCTTTTCCGGCATCCGTCGACTGACGGTATGCAATGACCATTGAGGAGGAAAGATTGTTGCCGTTAATTTCAATATTGACGCCGGCTTCTGCAGCAGCGGAATTGGCTTCGCTGATGGTCAAGCCGATGAAATCCGGTACTTTAACGGTTCTCTTGGTATCCTTCTCGGTATAGATAACGACGGTACCGCCTGCGGGTACAGCCGCTCCGGCAAACGGCGACTGGCTGACAACGGTTTCACCGTCACCGATGACGCGGCAGGATAAACCGCTATTATCAAGAATGTTCTCTGCGCTGTCAACGGATTCACCGATAACGGACGGCGTACTCTTGGAAAGCTTTTTCAGTTCTTCCTCATCGTATTTCGGCTCCACATTTTTGACCTGCATTGCCTGCTCAACAACCTGCGCGGCTATCGGCGCACAAAGCGCGCCGCCGCCTAAGTCCTCATTCGGCTCATCAACCAGAATCAGCATCGCTACCTGCGGGTTATCAGACGGCGCAATCGCGGCAAAGGAAACGATATACTTATCCTTTTCGCCCTCCTTGGATTCACCGAGCTTGGTGGAGGTACCCGTCTTACCGCCGACACTGTAGCCGGCAACGTAGCCGTTTTTACCGGTACCCTCGTCAACAACCGCCTTCATCATCGTGCGAACCTTCTCGGAGGTATCCTCGCTGATCACGCGGCGCACCTCGGTTTTTTCCGTCTTTTTGACGGTATTGCCGCTTGCATCG
>CALGGQ010000352.1 GCA_937915775.1 uncultured Clostridia bacterium
TCGGCGTCCTTATGGATAAGTCCACAGGCAAGGAACTCGTTATTAACGGCGATACTTTCAAGAGTGAAGTAACCTTTACTCCCGAAAAGCCAAACGGTTCTATTGATGTTCTCTTTACCTTTGACGGAAAGAATATCACTACCGAAACCAATATCGTTGTATTTGAAAGCCTTTACAAAGACGGCAAAGAGCTTGCCGTTCACGCTGACATCAATGACGAGGGACAGACGGTAACGGTTAAAGTACCTGAAATCAAGACCTCAGCAAAGGCAGACGGCAAGAGCGAGGTTGAAGCAAGCAAAAAGATTACAATTGTTGATACCGTAACCTACAAGAATCTTACTGTCGGCAAGGAATATGTTATCAGCGGTGAGCTTATGGATAAGTCAACAAGCAAACCGTTCTTAATCAATGAACAGCCTATCAGAGCCGAAGTGAAATTCACACCTAATAAGAGTGATGGCACAGTTGAAGTAACCTTTGTGTTCGATGGAAGCGGCATTACCGCAGAAACCGAACTTGTAGTC
The DNA here is from genome assembly GCA_937915775.1 of uncultured Clostridia bacterium. Classification (GTDB taxonomy): domain Bacteria; phylum Bacillota; class Clostridia; order Oscillospirales; family Acutalibacteraceae; genus Eubacterium_R. Next base: position 528 of record CALGGQ010000352.1, read on the forward strand.
TTTGAAACGCTTTATCGTGAAGGTGTTGAAATTGCAACCCACGCCGATATTGAGGACAAGGGACAGACGGTTAAAATTACCGTTCCTGAAAAGCCTGATACTCCGTCAAAGACGCACACTCCAAAGACGGGCGATGAAAGCAACAGAAGAACGCTTGCAACCATTCTTGGCGCTTCGCTCTTTGGTATTCTCTGCCTCGCTTATACCCTCCTTCGCAAGAGAAAGAATAGTGTAAAGGAGGATAATGACAATGAGTGTTAAGGCTATTATCGGCATCGTAATCGTTGTCGCTGTTATCGCTGCTATTGCAGTAATGCAGATTAAAAGCAGAAAAAAGTAAACAAACCTATCAGGGCGGCCATGTTCAAGTAACTGACCGCCCTATTTTCATTTAAGGAGGAAAACACATGACCTATTTCAAAAATAATATAGCATCGCTCTTTGGTGTGAAAAGTGCGGTTGTCGCACAGTACCTTTTTGACAATATCTTTGTACTGAATGAAGGCTGCTGTATTGCAAAAAGAGAGGGCAAGGCTTGGTGCAGATGTTCAAAGGTGCATTTAACAAGCGTTTTCCCGTTCTATTCAAGACACCAAATCAGCGATGCTATTGACATCTTGATTGAGGGCAAAGTCCTGAAAAAGAAGCCGTTTGACAAAAACCGATTTGACCATACAAATTGGTATGCCTTTACGGAATACGGACTTGCCCTTATGACTAAAAACGATGGAGGTATTTAATGAATACAGAAAAAAGAAAATTCGGCGATTATGAGGTAATTCACTCCATAACACTTGGTAAAACGGAAATGATTGTCGGCGAATGTGATTACAAAGAGCCAAGATATGTTTGCTGTGATATTCAGCATACCAATCTGTTGCAGTTGCCGCAGAATGATGTTTATGAGAGAAGCTATCTCAAAATTATGAGGGAATTCAGTAACAGAATTTCAGACAGAGTTACCGAGCTTGAAAAGGAAGCGCCGCAGGCTGAAAAGGTTATTACCGCCGAGCAGTGTGTCCCCGTTAATGACTTTAACAACCTTACAGGCAAGGTTGTCGTTATCGCTCCTGACAGCATTAAAAGAGAGTATCTGAGTGACAGAAATCAGCTCATTTATGTAACCGGAGGAAACGGCGCAAGGCTCAATGCAATGGGCACTGCAGTTTACGGTTACAACCTTGCAACAAAAGAGCATACCCGCTGGGAACGCTATGACCTACTCGGCGTTATCAAAAAGGACGAAATGCCCGAATGGGCAAAAGAAGGTCTTGCCGAAGTCAAGAAAATGATTGCGGACAGAAGCAGAGAGGAGGCACGGTAATATGGCTGACGATAAAATCGTTAATGCAGGTTATGTTATTGAACAGGAACTCCATATCAGTAATGCCACGATTGTTCTTGGCGTAAATCCAGACCTTGTTGACAAGAAGCACACTACCCCGTATGTAACTTGGGAATGTGATTCCGAAAAGAAGGACTTTTATTGGGGACATTATTTCAAGGACAGATATGCTGCCGAGCGTGACTTGGCAAAGCGTGGTATGGAGAAGGTTCGCTATTTTGATCGAATTACCGGCTTTCACAAACAGCAGACGGAGCGTGATGAAAGATGAAGCGCTTTTTCGGATACAAGGTTATTCAAAAGTTATCCATTGGTAGTGTTACTTTCTTTATCGGCTATAACAAATACGGTGAGCACAAATACGCCACCTACTTTCGCCGTAACGGAGAAAAGAATTACTCTTGGATACGCTTTTTTGATGACCGCTTCTCTGCTCAAAAGGATATTGTTGACAGAGCATACAGAGAAATCCCTATGCTTGAATATTTAATGAATAAGGAGGATGAAAGCAATGCCAACAAAACCGACAGTTAATAAATTAAGAGTTTTTGACAAGCTCACTAAGGCTGGCTATGCCGATGAAAAAAGCATTATGAGTATTGATGAGAAAATCGTATTTGATAAGTCCTTTACAAGAGATGAACTTATCGTTGCTGTTCAAATAAAAGAAGCAGCCAAAAGCAAAACGCTTGTTGCCTACCTTGCAGACCCGAATGTTGACCTTACCCCGCCGAAAAAGGAGGAAAAGAAATGAGTGAATACACATTAAAACCTCTTACCAGAGCAGAACAGCTTTATGCGTATAAGCAGAGCCAACAAATTGCAGGTCAGACGGGATATTACGGCTACTTGCATGGTGATTTTGACAAGAGCGATAATTTCAATAATGTATTTGAATATTACAACGGAGCTGTTGTTCGTGAGCATTTTGACGAGGAAAGAAATAATGTTATTGATTTCCTTGAAGATAACATTTGTTCAAGCCCACGCAAAATGAGAGATTTCTGCTATTCTCACAAAGAGGCAGCCATTAAAGGCAAATTTGGTGAGGAATACGGATTTCGTATTGATGTAGGAAACCAAACGTTCATTATCCGTTTAAATCCATTTACAAAAGGCGACTATAACTGCTATATGCTTGCCTATGACAAACATCTTCTTGACCGCCATATGAAGAAAGCGGCAAAGGGTATTAATTTCATATACCCAAACTATTCGCTTAAATTCAACCTTGAGGACGGCGACCATATTGTAGTCAGATATGCAGACGGTACGGATATGGTACAGGATTGCCGATATATTGACCAATATCATTTTCAAATCGGCAACCTTACTTTTCACATCTGTCAGTATGCAGAGCTTCTTGAAAGGAACGGCGCAACTGTTATTCCTTACCGTGATTCGCTTCCCGATAAATGCTATGTCTATGTTGATACCCGTGATATTTATGCTATTGTAACCAAAGGCAAAGACGGATACGAACCTTTTGAACAGGCAAAATATCCAGATAAGGAACGCAACCGTGAATATGTTGCCAAACTCAACAAGGAACTTGGCGTTACAGATAAACAAGTCGGAGCAATGACAATGGCTGCTATGTTTGGTTGGGCAGATAAAGATGCTGATCCAAGAAGTTTTAACGGAGGGAAAAGCCATAACAATCGCAACAGAGATGATTACGAAAGGTAGGTGTTTCTATGGCAAACAAATATGAATTTATTAAATTCGTCTTTGATGATACCTTAAAAGAAATCACAAAAACGCCTGAGAATTGGCAGTCCTTTCTCTTTTCGGCTTGCAGAAACTTCAAACTCCCTTTTGACGAGCAGCTTTTAATCTTTGCTCAAAGACCGGACGCAACGGCTGTCCTTGAATTTGATAAGTGGAATAACCGCTTTGGCAGATGGGTAAACGGCGGTGCAAAGGGTATCGCCGTTTTTGATAATGTCAGAGGAGAAAACCAGCGGCTTAAATACTACTTTGATATTTCCGATACACACGAAACAGAGTTTTCAAAGCCTGTTCCTATGTGGGAATACAAAACGGAATATGAAGCAGAAGTCATATCCGTTTTAGAGGATAACTTCGGCGAACTTGAAAGGAAAGACGATATCACCAATGCTGTCTTTTCTGCTGCCGAGAATATGGCTATGGATAATCTTCCCGACTATATCTCCGAACTCACCAATTATGCAAAATCAGACAGCTTTCTTGAGGATTTAGGCGATGACGCCATTGAAAAAGAATTGAGAGTGCTTGTTCAAAACAGCGTAGCATATATGATGCTTACCCGTTTGGGTGTTGACACCTCAAACCTTTTTGACAGAGAGGATTTTCAAGGCGTTGTTAATTTCAACACACCCGAAGCCCTTTCCGTACTCGGTGAAGCAACAAGCGATATTGCTCAAATGGGACTGACCGAAATAGGAAAAACGGTTCTTTCTCTGCAAAGAGAAAATCGCATAATTGCAGAAAAAAGCAAAGATGAATATACTGAAAGCGAAAAAACAAAAGAAAGGAGTGCTGACTATGACACAGCCAATCAGTTACACAACGGTGAACGGAGTTCAGATTCCGAACCTGCTTCTCCCACAGGACAAGACGATTCGTTTTGGTCGTTACGCAGAAGCTCGCAGAGATTTTCTGATGAACCACCACAAGCCGTATTACACGAGCCTAAAACTGCAATGCCGGCTCGACCAACATCTGAAAGAGGTTCAGGACAGAGCCGAACAGATGGAAGAGCAGTTGATGACAACAATGGCGGCACAGGAGGGCTTGACGGAGAAACTGAAAGCAGAAAATCCGATGACTTGGGTACAGGGCATGAACAACCTGAAACAGAGAGTTCAGGAGATAGTCATGAACGAAGTGATTTATCAGAGGTAAGCGAAGAATTACCGCCGTTTACGGATGAAGATAAAATTCTGTTTATGCTTCAAAATCCTAATGACGATTTGGCGCACCGAAAGGAATTTTTGTTACAGCGTTGGAGCGAATTAAGGAATACTGATGAGAAAGGCAGATATATCTCAACCGTTTACGCAGGGCGGCTAAAACAATTTAATGTAGATGGCGTTGAAGTGGGATACCACTATGAGCCGGAGGGACTTTATTTATACGAGGGAACTTACAAATCTCGTACAAAGGAGTCCCTTTTTTCGTGGAATTTAGTTGCCGAACTCACCGACCAACTCATAAAAGAAGGCAAATATTATCAGCCTGAAAAGAAAGAGCCTGAATCTGCACAGATTGGTTTTTTCGATTTTATTGATAATGCAGTACCAGCCGAACAGACAGTAACGGAACCCGAACAGGTTTCCTTGTTCGCTGACTTCGGTATCTCACAACAGATTATTGATGAAGCGCTATGTATCGGTGCAAACGATACTAACAGCACGCTTGACATTGCTATGTTTTTCCGCAGGGACAGAGGAACGGAATACAACGCTAAATTCCTCAAATCTCATTACGGTACAAACGGTGCAGGCTTTTTCTTTGACGGCGAGCAAATATCCGTTTGGTATGACGAGAACGGTATCAATATTGCAAAGGGCAACACAGCACAAAAGTCTTCGGCTACACATCTGACTTGGGAACAGGCGGCAAAGCGTATTCGTGAACTGCTTGACCTCGGCAGATATATGCCGCAGTATCAACTCGATAAGATTGACGACCACGAACTTTCGTATGTTGCCGAAAGAATAGTCTTTTTCCTTCGTGATATGGATAAGGACAGTAAGGAACGCTGTTTCCCTTCACTTTACGAAGCATTAAACGGAATTTATGGTTATCCCGATCAGGTTGAAATTGTTAAGGGTGCATTATCAAATCCCGATACTTTTAACGACCTTGACAATGACTATATCGAGTTTATGGATGACCGCAGGCGTGGAACTATCAGCGGCTTACCTCGTTATTCTTTCAAGTATTCTCCTGACTATGTTTACGAAATAATGCAGGGTATGTCACTTGAAAAAGTACCGTTCAAAGCACAGGCAGGCTTTAATCCTGACAGACAGTATTTCATCACTAACGATGAAATTAACAAACTGCTCAGCAGAGGTTCTTCATACGCAGAGAGCAGATACCGCATATACACATTCTTTGTAAATCATTCTGATATGCAAGAACGCATTAAGATGATAAAAGACGAATACGGAACGGGCGGATATGCTGTAGGTAACGATAATGCGAATTATGACGGAAAAGGCTTATTTTTCAGTCACGGAAGCGGTATGGAGCCTTATGCAAAGGTGCTGTTAAAGTGGAACGATGTTGTAAAGCGAATTGATGCTCTAATTAAAGCAGAAAAATTTCTTTCTGATGAAGATATTGCAAAGCTACCGGATATTGAAAAAGAGCATATTGCAAATGATGTTGAACGCTTTTTTGAGGTTATGCCGGAAGAATATGCAAAGCCGTATTCAAATGAGCTTGAGCCTTACAGAAGAAAAGATGTCATTATGGCACAACTTGACAATCCGCAGGCACTTGAAGATATTGACCGTATGATGTCTGACGCACTTGCCCTTATGGATAAGAGTAATGAGCGTGATTATAAATGGCATCAGGAACAATATGACAGTTTTGTTGCTTTCAAAAACGGCGAGTATCATCCCTACACTGTTCCCGAACGGAAAGCGCCATTACCAAAACCGAGTAAATTCTCCCAACCTGCCGAAAAAGAAAATGATCAGGATAAAGAGATAGACGCAGTATTCGCACTCCTTAACGCTTGTAAAATTGCTGTGAATACCGTCAAATATGAAGATGATACTATCGTACTCATTGACGATGACGGTAACGAGTGGAAAGGTGCAGAAATGTATGACTTTCTTCTTAATGAGGTGCTTACCTTTAGTGAAGATGGCAAGCTTGTTGATGGTTACGGTATTGATGACAGGATGGTTTTGAGCGTTGTTGAATACGCAAAGAAATACGGAGTTGAACCCGAACTTGTTGAAAACAGTGTGCCGCCTTTTGTGTCCGAATACAACAAATTGCAGGCGCAGTATCCCGATGTTATATTATTCTCTCGCCTTGGTGATTTCTATGAGGTTATGGGAAATAATGCAAAGGTTGTTGCAGACGAACTTGACTTTGTATTGACAAGCAGGACGGTCAACAGAGATACGCAGGAATCCACCCCAATGTGTGGTGTGCCTGTTCACGCTGTTGACTCATATATTTCACAGCTTGTTGCAAAAGGATATAAAGTTGCTATTGCTGAAAATAAGGATGTCAATAGAGTTGTCGCTCCGGGGAAAGCGCAGGAGCGTTCTCCTCTTGAAAGAGCAAAGCAGTTAATCAATGATTATAGGCATAGAGAGTTTGGTTATGATGACAGCGCTGATTTCAGCGATTTAACAAATGTCAATCTTGCTACAACCGAAACAGTGGATGGCAAGCATAGCATAGAGGTAAATGTTGACCTTGAAAACTATAACCTTAACACATTTATTGACGGCAATCTCTTTAAGCAGCACAAAGCAGATGCGCTTGAAACCCTTATTTATACGCAGCTTGAAACACTCTCATTTGATGATTTAGTATTTCTTGATGAAGAAGAACTTTCCCGTATTGAAAAGGAACCTGAAAAAACTGACCACTCGGATATGATAGGCGATGAAATCGTCATTGACGGTTCTCACTTTATCATTGAAGAAGTCAAGGGCGACTATGTTTCAATGCGTGATGTGACCTTTGCAGAAAACGCAGGCTTTCCTATTTTCCGCAGAGAGCGAATAGCAGACATTCTGCCGCTTATTCCTGAAAAGGAAGAACCCGTTGTTGAGATACTCCCTGCACCACCGCAGCAGCCGAAATCAAAGGTGCGTACCTTTGACCTTCACCCTGAAATACCGCTTGAAGCAAGGCACAATTACAACTTTGCCGAAAAAGAAATTGAAAATGTTGGCAAGAAAGAGCGTTTTCGCAGGAACATTGAGGCTATCAATGTGCTGAAGGAGTGTGAGTTTGACGGCAGATTTGCTACGCCTGAAGAGCAGGAAATCTTGTCGCAATATGTCGGTTGGGGCGGTATTCCCGAAGCATTTGACCCGAACAATTCAGCTTGGGCAGATGAATACAAGGAACTGATTGTTGCACTTTCTCCTGAAGAATATGACGCCGCGATGGAAAGCACACTTACCGCTTTCTATACTCCTCAAACCGTTATATCCGCTATCTACAAGACTTTGGAAAACTTGGGCTTTAAGCAAGGCAATATCCTTGAGCCCTCTTGCGGTATCGGTAACTTTATCGGTATGCTGCCGCAGAAACTATCCGACAGTAAAATGTATGGCATCGAGCTTGACAGTATATCGGCGCAGATTGCACAGCAGTTATATCAGAAATCATCTGTGATTGCTTCGCCGTTTGAGGAAGCAATTTTGCCCGACTCGTTCTTTGATGCAGTTATCGGAAATGTTCCCTTCGGTGATTTTAAGGTTGCGGATAAGCGGTACGATAAAAACAATTTCCTTATTCACGACTATTTCTTTGCAAAGTCCCTTGATAAGTTAAGAACGGGCGGCGTAATGCTGCTTGTTACCTCTATGGGAACAATGGATAAGGAAAACTCCAATGTGCGAAGATATATCGCACAGAGAGCAGACCTGCTTGGCGCTATCAGACTTCCTAACGATACCTTTAAGGGTAATGCCGGAACGGACGTAACCTCGGATATTCTCATCCTGCAAAAGCGAGATAGGATTGTCAACGAGGAACCCGACTGGCTTATGCTTGATAATACGGAAGACGGTATCCGTATGAACAAATACTTTGTTGACCACCCCGAAATGATTATGGGTAATATGGTAATGAAATCAGGCAGATTCGGTCCCGAACCGACTTGCGAGCCGTTTGAGGACAGAACTCTTGAAGAACAACTCGACATTGCCATCCGTAATATTAAGGGCGAGATTACAGAGTATGAAATTGACGAGGAAGAAATTGAGGATGACCGTCAGTATTTACCTGCTGACCCGACTGTTCGCAATTTCTCATTCACCGTTGTTGACGGCACTATCTTTTACCGTGAAAACTCTATGATGAAAGAGGTTAAGGTATCGGCTACTGCTGAAAACCGTATTAAAGGCTTAATCAATATCAGACAGAGCGTCAAACGGCTCATAGAACTGCAAACCGAGGACTATCCCGAAGAAGAAATACTCTCCGAACAGCAGAACTTAAACGAGCTTTATGACGGCTTTACGGCGAAATACGGACTTATCAATTCCCGTGCAAACAAGAGTGCTTTTGCCGATGACGGCTCCTACTATTTGCTTACTGCATTAGAGGTGCTTGACGATGAAGGCGACCTTGAACGCAAGGCGGATATGTTCACAAAGCGAACAATTAAACCGCATATTCCCGTTACTTCTGTTGATACCTCTATTGAAGCGGTTGCAGTTTCAATGGGCGAAAAGGCTGAACTTGATATGGAATATATGATGCAGCTTACGGGTAAAACAGAGGAAGAAATCGAAGATGACTTAACAGGCATTATCTTTCTTAACCCTATGTATTCCGAGGACAGACCAGCCGAAAAGAAATACCTTATGGCTGACGAATACCTTTCAGGCGATGTCCGTGCAAAACTGCGTGTTGCTGAAAATATGGCAAAGGTTAATCCTGCCTTTGAGGTCAATGCGGAAGCACTACGCAAGGTGCAGCCGAAGGACTTATCGGCAAGTGAGATTGATGTCCGCCTCGGCGCTACTTGGCTTCCAACGAAATATATTCAGCAATTCATCTTTGAACTGCTTGACCCGCCCTACTATTACTCATACAAAATCAAAGTGAACTATTCACATTACACAGGCGAGTGGAATATTACGGGGAAATCCTCCGACAAGGGTAATGTTAAAGCAAACAGCACCTACGGTACTACCCGTATCAATGCTTACAAAATCATTGAGCAAACCCTCAACCTGAAGGATGTGCGTATCTTTGATTATGAGATTGACGATAACGGAAAGCGAACGCCTGTCCTCAACAAAAAGGAAACGGCTATCGCACAGGCAAAGCAGGAACTCATCAAACAGGCATTTAAGGATTGGATATGGACAGACCCCGATAGAAGAACGGAACTCACCCGTCTTTACAATGATAAATTCAATTCTATCCGACCCCGTGAGTATGACGGAAGTCATATCACCTTCAGCGGTATGAATCCCGAAATCTCATTAAGACCGCATCAGAAAAACGCCGTTGCTCATATTCTTTACGGCGGCAATACACTCCTTGCACACGCAGTAGGCGCAGGCAAAACCTTTGAAATGGTCGCTGCGGCACAGGAGAGCAAAAGACTTGGCTTATGTACCAAGTCTTTATTTGTTGTTCCAAATCACTTAACAGAGCAATGGGCAGCGGAATATTTAACGCTGTATCCCTCGGCTAATATCCTTGTTGCTACCAAAAAGGACTTTGAAACAAAGAACAGAAAGACCTTCTGCGGCAAGATTGCTACGGGTGATTATGATGCCGTTATTATCGGTCATTCACAGTTTGAAAAGATACCCGTCAGCGTTGAACGGCAGATATATCTCATTGAGGAACAGATTAACGATATTGTCAGAGGCATTGAAGAAGCGAAGCGAAACAATGCTGAAAACTTTACCGTAAAGCAGATGAAAAAGACACAAAAGAGTCTTGAAGCAAGGCTCAAAAAACTCAACGACCAGACCCGCAAGGATGACGTTGTTACCTTTGAGGAACTCGGCGTTGACCGTCTTTTCATTGACGAAAGTCACTACTACAAAAATCTTTTCCTTTATACCAAGATGAGAAATGTCGGCGGTATTGCACAGACCGAAGCACAAAAGTCAAGCGACCTGTTTATGAAGTGCCGCTATCTTGACGAGCTTACGGGCGGTAAAGGAACTGTATTTGCAACGGGAACTCCCATCTCAAACTCTATGGTTGAGTTATATACTATACAGAGATACTTGCAGTACGAAACCCTGCGTCGTCACGATTTACAGCACTTCGATGCGTGGGCATCCACCTTCGGCGAAACTGTAACGGCAGTTGAATTAACACCTGAAGGAACGGGATACAGGGCAAAAACACGCTTTGCGAGGTTCTATAACCTGCCAGAACTGATGTCAATGTTCAAAGAGGTTGCGGATATACAGACGGCGGATATGCTCAATCTTCCCGTACCGAAAGCGAACTATCACAATATCGCTGTTAAACCCTCCGAAATACAAAAAGAAATGGTTGAATCGCTGTCCGAAAGAGCAGAAAAGGTGCGAAGCGGTGAGGTTAAATCGTATGATGACAATATGCTCGTTATTACCAATGACGGCAGAAAGCTCGCACTTGACCAGCGCATGATTGACCCCTTGTTACCCGATTTTGACGGCAGCAAGGTTAATGCGTGTACTGAAAACATCTTTCAGATCTGGCAGGATTATGCGGACAAGAAATCAGCGCAGTTAGTATTCTGCGACCTCTCAACGCCGAAGTCTGACACCTTTTCCGTCTATACTGACATCCGTGATAAGCTGATCGCAAAAGGTATTCCCGAAAGCGAGATAGCCTTTATACACGATGCAAAAACGGAGGTACAGAAGGCTGAAATGTTCAAGAAAGTCCGCAAGGGTGAGATTAGAGTGCTGCTCGGTTCAACACAAAAGATGGGTGCAGGCACCAATGTTCAGGACAGATTGATAGCTCTGCACGACCTTGATTGTCCGTGGCGTCCTTCCGATTTGGAACAGCGTTCCGGCAGAATTATCCGTCAGGGCAATAGCAATGAGGAGGTTGAAATCTTCCGTTATGTTACCGAACAGACCTTTGACGCATACCTCTATCAGCTTGTTGAGGGTAAGCAGAAATTCGCAAGTCAGATAATGTCAAGCAAATCTCCGGTGCGTTCCGCAGAGGATATTGATGAAACAGCGTTATCGTATGCTGAAATTAAAATGCTTGCTACGGGTAATCCGTATATCAAAGAAAAGATGGATTTGGATATTCATGTGCAAAAATTACGCCTATTAAAGTCCAATTATCTTTCGGAGCGTTACTCCCTTGAAGATAAGGTGTTAAAGGAATTTCCTCAGAAGATTGCTGAATACGGCGAGCGTATCGCAGGACTTGAAAAGGACATTGTTACAGCCAAGAAAAACCCGAAATCTATCGGCGATACCTTTGTCGGTATGGTAGTAAACGGTGTTCCTTATTCCGAAAAAGCAGACGCAGGTCAGGCAATCATTGATGTTTGCAAAACGCTTCCTGATACGCAAATCTATCCTCTTGGAGAATACAGAGGTTTTAAGTTATCGGTACACTATGAGCCGTTCTCACATCAGCATAGGGTAACGATTAAGGGTGCAATCTCTCATGAAGGTATCCTCGGTACTGACGCTATCGGTAACATTACCCGTATTGATAATGTCATTGACGGTCTTGAACAAATGCTGACAACAACAAATGCTCTTCGTGATACCACCGAAACGCAGCTTGCCAATGCGAAGGAACAGCTTGAAAAGCCCTTTGCAAAGGACGAGGAGCTAAAGCAAAAGGAAGCAAGGCTTCGTGAGCTTAACGCCCTTCTTAATGTTGACAAGCGTGAAAATGAAATGGTTGATGACGAGCCTGATCAGGAGGAAAATGAGCCTGTTAAAAGCGACAGGGACAGAGAAGAACGCTAATATTTATAATCACAGCCGGCAGGTTTTTACTTTCAAAAATCTGTCGGCTTTTTCTGTTTTAAGGAGGCAACCAATGAGATTAACAGAAGATAAAATGAAAGAATTGCTTTTCCAAAAACTTAATGATGACTTTGATTCGTTTGTTGATGAATTAATCAAAGGTGGACGTCAATCGCTTAAAAATGCTATTCCCGAACTGACAACGAAATATGAAATCATGCTTGAATTTGAATATTTCTTTCCCCTTAAAGGTAAGTCTTTGCGGTCAGTTTGCAATAAAAAGAACCCACTTGATTTTCTTTACAAGGAGTGGCAAAAGGATGTTGACCTTCGTACAGAGGACTTTCATTATGCCATCAGCGAAATAGCAGAACGAGAAGCAAATCGAATTGCAAAACAAAATTCAGAACCCGAAAGGTAGGTGATAAATATGGCAAAAAAGAAATCGTTAGAGGACAGAGTGTATGAAAAAATCAACCGTGAGATGAACGAATATCTCGCCGAAATCAAAACGAAATCACCCGAAGAAATTGTTGAAGCAGCTTATGAGATAACCTACAAACAGGAAATTCTTTTTATGTTTGAGGAAGAAGATAGGTTCAGCAATTCGCAGTGTAGGGCGATATTAAAGACAAAAAATGCTCTTGATTATCTCTATCAGGAATGGATGGAATATGACGGTTCGGCACTTGATGCGCTTCGTGATAGCGTTGACCGTGCGATGGATAATCAAGTTATTTTTTTCAAAAAGCAGGAAGAAAGGGATAGCAGATAATGGGCTATATATCCCCCGAAAAGCTAAACGAAGCAAAGCGGCTTGACCTTTTAACCTACCTTCAAAACTATGAGCCTGATAATCTTGTCAGGGTATCAACAGGTGTATACTCTACCCGTGAACACGACAGCGTTAAGATTTCAAACGGTATGTGGTATCGTTGGTCGGCGGGTATCGGCGGCAAATCTGCGCTTGATTATTTAATCAAAGTAAGGGCGTTATCCTTACCCGAAGCAGTAGAAAAAATACTCGGCAATGTTGCCGAGCGCACACCCGTTTGGGTAAAGACCGAGCCGAAGAAGAAACCTAAAAAACTTCTTTTACCCGACCTTACGGACTACCCTGATACCGTTCCTCACTACCTTATGTATAACAGAGGAATAGACGCAGAGGTGGTTGACTACTGTTTTGATAAGGGACTTATCTATGAAAGCCTACCCTATCATAACGCTGTTTTCGTTGGGTATGATGAGTATCATATCCCCCGATACGCAGGGTTCAGAGCGAGCAACTCGGAGCGTATTATGGGTGATTGCTCGGGTAGTAATAAGGAGTATTCCTTCCGCTTAATAGGTAACGAACAGGAACCTAAAATTCACCTCTTTGAGTGTGCAATCGACCTGTTATCCTATGCAACCTTACTCAAAATTAAGGGTAGTAATTGGAAAGATTACAACCTCATTTCTCTTTCCGGTGTGTACCAACCAAAGAAAGATATTACCCAAAGCAAGCTACCAATTACCCTTGTCAAATACCTGAAGGAGCATCCTCAAACGGATACAATCTACCTTCACTTTGACAACGATAGGACGGGCAGACTTGCTACCAAAACCATCCAAACCTTAATACCTAAAGATATAAAAGTGATTGACAATCCCCCTCCGGTTGGAAAAGATTTCAACGCTTTTTTACTTTATCTGAGGGACTATTCATTACCATTAACACAAAAATTCAGGAGTACAAATCAGGAGACTTCCCGATAATGCGAAGAAACGCATAAATGCGTTGCGTTGTCTTAACGAGCAGACTGTTTGTGCAGACAAATCCGCACAAACAGTAAGTCGTTAGGGGAGGAAATCTCCCCTAAAACCTCTTGATAGAAAGGAAATACCACTATGAAACTTTTAATATTTTTAGTCGGCTTTATTCTCGGCGGTGCATCAGGAATTATGACAATGTGTCTTGTTCAGATTAACCGTGACACCGAGGAACAATTAAGAAGAGAGGAGGTGTTAAACAATGGAAATCAAAGTCAAGGTAGTCAGCAAACCTGATGTGAAAACTACCGAGCATATTCCGCTTATGGAAATGCTTGTGAACTTTTCATCGGTGCTTGATGTTGAAGCGGAAAACCATTTCAAAATTTTAGGCGTTATCGCTGACGCAATGGTTGAGAGATATTCATTTGAAATCTTCTCTCTGCTAATTGCAAATCATATAAGGTACACTTATGAAAATTTTGATGATGGTATTTATTCTGACGAGGTACTTGCGTGGGCATTTCTCTATGATGAAATCTCAGAACTTCCCGTTGTCATTAACGGAATGGAATACTCTGAAAAAGATTTTATGCTTAAAGATTGTCCGCCAAGTGATGTTGAATTCTTTGCTTGGTACTGCATTGAAAAGTTGGTGAGCGAAGATGAATAACAAAGTTGTACGGCGATGCTTTCGTTTTTCAAAAGAGGAAAACAAAATGCTCAAAGCAAAGGCTAAAGCCGCCTGTGTTTCAGACTCGGCTCTTGTCCGTATGTTAATAAAAGGATACGAACCAAAGCCAAAACCCGAAGGTTTTAATGAGTGCGTGCATCAACTTGCAAAGCTCGGTGCTAATGTTGGTCAACTTCTTGCAAAGGCAAATTCCTTAAACTATATTGATACACCTATGCTGAAAAAAATGAATGATAGTATTCAAACACTTATTTCAGATATGACAGAGGTGTATATCAATCCAGAAAGAGTGAACAGCGATGGCAGTAACAAGACTGTGGGAAGTTAATGACCGACTTGACCATGTTATTGATTATGCAACCAACAAAAGCAAAACAGAAAACCCAAACTATTCGGAGGAAGAATTGCAGGCTCTCGGTGATGTCCTTGCCTACGCAAAGGACGAGGAGAAAACGGAAAAGCAATTTTATGTTACAGGCATTAACTGTAATGCTGCGGCAGCAAGAAATGATTTTGTTAAGGTAAAAAGAAACTACGATAAACTTGACGGCGTTCAAGCATATCACGGATATATGAGTTTCAAGCCTGACGAGGTTACACCTGAACTCGCACATCAAATGGGCATTGCCTTTGCTTCAAGAGTTTGGGGAGATAGATTTCAGGTTGTGGTTACTACACATCTAAATTCCCGTTGCCTTCATAACCATTTTATTATTAATTCGATTTCTTTCGTTGACGGTAAGCGATTACAAAATCAAGAAAAAGCATGGAAATGTTTTCGACATATCGCAGACGATATTTGCAAGGAATACGGCGTATCGGTTATTGAAAAACCTGAAACGCATATTGACTCACGCCATTTAACAATGAAGGATAAAGCAGGTATGCCGACAAGGTATAATCTCGCCCGTGCTGCCGTTGACGAGGCAATCGCACATAGCAGAACGCTCGGTGAATTTCAACAGCATTTACGCTCAATGGGATACAGATACAATTTAAGTCCTAACCGAAAGTATTGGACAGTTACTCCCAACGAGGACGGCAGGGCTATTCGTTTGTATCGTCTTGGCGATGAATACACAAACAGAAGAATTAAAGAGCGTATACAAGAGAACGCACGAAACAGAACCTTTCTTAAAGGCTTTACGGGATACACACCACCGCCGTATCATCCGCAGTACGATATTCGCAGAGTAAAAGGCAGTCTGTATAACCTTTATCTTTACTACTGCTATCGGCTCGGATACTTTGATAAGCCTGACGAAGGGCAAACACCGCATAAACTTCATTACCTCTTAAGAAAAGACTTAATGAAGGTTGATAAATATTCAAAAGAAGCAAGGCTGCTCGGTAAGCATCACATTGAAACTACCGAGCAGCTTGTTTCGTATAAAGAGTCTTGTGAAAAGGAAATGGAAGCCTTAACTACTGAACGAAAATACCTGAGAAATAATGAAAGGCATAAAGGCATAAGTGACGCCCAGCGTTCAGAGATAAAGGATAAGATTTCTAATATTTCACAAAGGCTCGGCGAACTCCGTAAGGAGATTTCTCTCTGCGAGGATATTGCTGCACGTTCCCAAGATTTAGAAAAACGAGTAGAGCAAATCCGAACAGATGATGAAAGAGCACCAAAACAAAAGGAGGAAAAGTCTTATGAGCAGCTCAAGTGATGCAGCCGAACAGGTTGTGAGATTATCTCTTGAGGGCGTTGAGGTTGCTGCAAAGATTACGGGCGAAGCGGCCCGTGATATTGCAGGACTTTTAATTGCCGCCCTTAAAAATCCGAAAAGCTCAAAAACAAAAGGTAAAACAAGACTTACCAAAATGCTCAAGTCAGGTAAAGAGCTTAAGGTTTTCTCCATTTCACAAAAGGACTTAGAAAAGTTTACCCGTAACGCAAAGAAATACGGCGTTCTTTATACAGTCCTGCGTGACAGAACCTCTACCGATAAAACAGCCGAGGTTGACATCATCGCAAGAGCCGAGGACAGTTCTAAAATTCAGAGGATTATCGAACGCTTCGGTCTTAATCTTACCGATGATGAAAAGGCTACTATCGTTAATGAGTCGGAGAAAGAGCTTTCCCAGCGTAAAGCAAAGGAAAAGGATAAGCCTGAAAAGAGCAAGGCGGACTTGATTACCGAACAGGCTCTCGGCAAGCCTATTCAAAGGGAGGAAAATGAAACTGAAAACCCTTCCTTAGCAAAGACAGAAAAAAGCCCTCTGTCCGAGCAAAATTCGTTGAATACGCAGAAACCAAGAACGCTCTCTGATAAGGGTGCTGCCAAAGAATCTGTACGGGAAAAGATTGACCATTACAGAGTACAGATTAAGAAACAGAAGGAACAGCAGAAAGCGCTTGACATTGAGGTTGATGAGCCGAAGAAAACCACGCCGAAGGTTATCGAGCATAAGCAACCTGACATTAAAGTAAAAAACACAAAAGAGAGGTAAAAATTATGGCTAACTACCATCCGAAGCGTAACAGCTTCAACAGAAACAAATCAAATGAACCCCGTCAGCAGATGACAAAGGAAGAATATGCTCTCAAAAAGGAAGAAGAGCGCAACTCTGTCTATGCAATGATTGACGAGGGCTTTAACACAATGCTTTCAAGTCCAGAAAACTTTATGCAGTATCTTGATACTCAGGCAAGACTTGACAGATACTCCGTTGCAAACACGGTTCTCATTATGCAGCAGCTTCCCGAAGCAACGCAGCTTAAGGACTACAAGGATTGGAGCGAAACAGGCGTTACCGTTAAGCGTGGTTCAAAGAGCCTTATGATTCTTGAACCGAAGGAATATTCACGTGAAAACGGTTCAGTCGGCATTTCCTATAATGTGAAAAGAGTCTTTGATATTTCACAGACCAATGCACGCAGAAGGAATACTCCTAATGTTAATCACGATCCGGCAAAAATTGTTGCCGCTATGCTTGAAACAAGTCAGATTGACTACGAGATTTCCGATAAGATTCCGATTGAAAATGCGGCGGCTTACTATGAGCCTGAAAGCAATATGCTTCTTGTCAGAGAAAATGTCGGCGATGCAACAAAGCTCTTTCAGGCAGTTGCGCAGGAACTCTCTCTTGCAGAGATTGCCTATAACAGTGATTCTTACAGCAGGAGCGAAGCGCTCTACCCGGCGAAGTGTGCCGCATATATGCTTTGCAGAAAGTACGGTATCGACACGAAGGGCATTGACATTGCTTCCCCGCCGAAAGAGTGGGCAGAGCTTGACAACAACGGTATCCGTGAAAAGCTCACTATGGCAAGAGATTCCGTCAACGAAATCGGCACAAAGGTCTATGCTGAGCTGAACAAGGACAGAGAAGCCAGAAGCAATGACGATATGGAAAGATAATGAGGTATTCCTATGGTAAGACTTTATCATCTTGCTCTTGACGGCGAGGAACACGGTCTGCTTCTGCGTGGTCTTGACAGCCTCAAAGATGAACTGAAAAACGGCAAGGATATGGAGGACTGCATTGAAGCAGTAAACAAACTCATTGTAAAGGTTGGTAAAGCACCCGTAAAAAAGTTTAAGGTCATTGAAAGGGATAATGATGCGAGATAACAATCGCAAATCAATCTTTATCATTGCCCTTATCGGTATTCTGCCAGTAATATGGTTCGGCTTAGTAATTGCGCCGCATACAAGTGGCGGACTTCCCGATATGCTTTCTGCTTTAACGGAAGCAATGGAAAATCCGCTGAATATATCATTATGTGAGGACAGCCTAAAAACTGTCCTCATTGTTTTGATGATATATGCTTTATCAATCGGTGTTGCTTTTGCAAGCATGAGAAATTACCGTAAGGGCGAGGAGCACGGCTCGGCAAAGTGGGGAAACAAACACACCATAAGAAAGAAATATGAGCAAAAGCCAAAGTCCAATAACAAGATACTCACAAATGAGGTGTGTATGGGACTTAACGCAAAGGCTCATATGAGAAATCTCAACACGCTTGTTGCAGGTGGCTCCGGTGCAGGTAAAACCTTCTTCTTTGCAAAACCGAATATTATGCAGTGCAACTGTTCTTTCGTGGTAACAGACCCAAAGGGCGAAATTGTCAGAGACACAGGCGCAATGTTAAAGGCAAACGGCTATGAAGTTGTCGTTGTTGATTTAATCAATATGGAGCGTAGCCATTGCTACAATCCTTTTAAGTATTTGATGAGTGACAACGATGTGCAAAGACTTGTCACAAACCTTTTCAAAAGCACCATGCCAAAAGGCTCACAGAGTAACGATCCGTTCTGGGATACGGCTGCTCAAATGCTTTTACTTGCTTTGATATTCTACCTTATCTATGAAGCGCCCGAAGATGAACAGAACTTCGCTATGGTAATGGAAATGTTAAGAGCTGCTGACATTGATGAAGAAGCAGGCAATTTTGATAGCCCTCTTGATATGCTCTTTGATGATTTGGAATCTGACAACCCAAATCATATTGCTCTTAAATATTACCGTTCTTATCATTCCGGCTCAAGCAAAACGCTTAAATCTATTCAGGTGACATTAGCGGCAAGGCTTGAAAAGTTCAACCTTGACAGCCTTGCTTCTATGACCTCTTATGACGAGCTTGACTTACAAACGCTCGGCGAAAGGAAGGTAGCTTTATTTGCCGTTATTCCCGATAACGATACGAGTTTTAATTTCCTTATTTCTATCCTATATACTCAACTCTTTCAACAGCTTTTCTATGCTGCTGACAGTATCTACAAAGGAGCGTTACCAATGCCCGTTCATTTCTGTATGGACGAGTTTGCAAACATATCGCTTCCCGATGACTTTGATAAGATACTGTCCGTAATGCGTTCAAGAGGTGTATCCGTATCCATCATTATTCAGAATATGGCTCAGTTAAAAGCGCTCTTTGAAAAGCAATGGGAAAGCATTGTCGGTAACTGTGATGAATTTCTTTATCTCGGCGGTAATGAGCAATCAACACACAAGTATGTTTCGGAACTGCTCGGAAAGGAAACGATTGATACAAATACCTACGGCAAGAGTATGGGCAGAAACGGAAATTACTCAACAAATTATCAGATAACGGGCAGAGAGTTAATGACTCCTGATGAGGTTCGTATGCTTGATAACAAATACTGCATTTTATTCATTCGTGGCGAGCGACCAATTCTTGACCTTAAATACAATATACGAAACCATCCGAACTTTGCATTAACGGAGGATGGTGGTGCAGCACCATATATTCACGGCGATGTTGATAAAAATGTCGCCACCATTTCTTTTCTTGGTACATCTGTTGATGACTTACCTGACGCAGACGAAGCCGAGAACAACCTTGAACTTCTTACAGAAGAAGAACTTGAAACAATTTTTAACATTTAACGGAGGTAACTTTAATGAAAAAGTTAATCAAAAAGTCTGAAAGACTTAACACACGCAGAGAGCTGATGTCAAGAAAGACGAAGGTTCTCTTTTCCATTTTCGTAGCCGTTGTTCTTTCAATGTGCTGCTTTACCATCACAGCTTTCGCCGCTGACGACCCCTTAGCGGTAGTAAACAACTTATCCACCTTTATCTTTGGTCTTATCCGTGCGATTGGTCTTATCATTCTCGGCTTCGGTATCGTGCAGGTCGGCTTATCGCTGAAATCTCACGATCCGTCCCAGAGAGCAAACGGACTTCTCACTCTTGCAGGCGGTGTTGTTATTACCTTTGCAAAGGAAATTCTTAACCTTATCACAGGCTGAACAAATTTACAAAGGGCAGGCCTGAAAAGGCTTGCCCTAATCAAAGGAGGTAAACTATGTCAGACAACTGGGTAGTACAAAACCTTGAAAACGCCATTGAAACTTGGAATAACAAGTTAAATGAAATCTGGACTTTACTGACACAGTCCCCTCAAGATTTCAAAGGCGGAAGCATTTGGACAACGATAGTCAATATTAACGGTGCTTTACAGGCAATCGGACTTGCTTTGCTTGTACTGTTTTTCGTTGTCGGTATGGTTAAAACCTGCGGTTCCTTCGCAGAAGTTAAGAAGCCTGAACACGCATTAAAACTCTTTGTTCGTTTTGCAATTGCAAAAGGTATGGTAACCTATGGCATGGAGTTAATGCTTGCGATATTTAATATTATTCAGGGTGTAATATCAACCATTATGACAACATCGGGTTTGTCCGGTGCTACTTCAACAACTCTGCCAAGTGAAATGGTGACGGCGATTGAAGATTGCAGTTTTCTTGAAAGCATACCGCTATGGGCAGTAACGCTTATCGGTGGTCTTTTAATTACTGTATTATCTTTTATCCTTATCCTTACCGTTTATGGCAGGTTCTTTAAGCTGTATATGTACACGGCATTAGCACCTATCCCGCTTTCCACCTTTGCAGGAGAACCGACACAGAACATCGGCAAATCATTCCTCAAATCATATTGCGGCGTATTGCTTGAAGGCGCAGTTATTATTCTTGCTTGCGTTATCTTTTCGCTTTATGCGTCAAGTCCGCCGCAGGTGGATGCAAACGCAGCAGCCGTTACAATGGTTTGGAAATATATCGGCGAGCTTGCCTTTAATATGCTTGTTCTTGTCGGTACAGTTAAGATGTCAGACAGAATTATTCACGAGATGATGGGCTTATAATTAAAGGTTAGGGTATTTTACACCTGAATTTTAACTCAAACACTTGCTTTTTTATCAATTCTTTGGTATAATCAGTTAAAAGTTAGGGAACAATACGCCTAAGTTTTAACTGAAAGGATGTTTTCTATGAGAGAAAATATAAAAAGAGATTACTATTTACAACAGTTAATTGATAAAAGAGAAAACGGTTTGATAAAGGTTGTTACAGGCATTCGCCGTTCGGGAAAAAGCCATTTGTTATTTATTTTGTTTAAGGATTATTTACTTGAACAAGGAATAAAAAAGGAACAAATAATTGAGCTTCCGCTTGATGTTGATGAATATGTTGACTATCGTGATCCTGATAAAATGTCAAAGTATATTCACGAAAAAATAACTGATGACAAAATGTATTACATTTTGATTGACGAGGTTCAATATGCCATAAGCAAGGAAGAATTAAAGAATCCCGAAAACATCAGATTGTATAATGTACTAAACGGATTATTGCGACTTCGTAATGTTGACGTTTATGTTACCGGAAGCAATTCAAAAATGCTTACAAAGGATGTCTTAACTGCGTTTAGAAACAGAGGCGACGAGGTTAAGGTATATCCCCTTTCTTTTAGGGAATATTATGACTTTGTAGGCGGCGACAAATCAGAAGCATACGAGGAATATGCACTTTACGGCGGTATGCCGCTTGTGCTTTCTAGAAAAACCGATGCAGAAAAAGCAAGATATTTACAGGGATTATTTGAGGAAACCTATTTTAAGGATATTACCGAGCGATATGATATTGAGCTTGAAGAAGTATTAAAAGAATTGACAGATGATTTATGCTCGTCAATCGGTTCATTGACCAATTCAACAAAAATCGCCAATACGCTTCAATCTGTAAAGCAAATCAAGGTTTCTTCTAATACCATTTCAAAATATCTTAACTATTTAGTTGAGTCATTCTTATTTAATGTAGCGCAAAGATATGACATTAAGGGCAAAAAGCATTTTGAGTATCCTTCAAAGTATTACTGTACTGATATAGGACTTCGCAATGCAAGACTGAATTTCCGTCAGCAAGAGGAAACGCATATAATGGAAAACATTATATACAACGAGCTGATTTACAGAGGATACAATGTTGACGTTGGCGTTGTTGAAATCATTGAAAAGGTTGACGACAAGCGGACTAAAAAGCAATGTGAAATTGATTTTGTTGTCAATGTCGGTTCAAAGCGTTACTATATTCAATCTGCATTAAGCATTCCCGATGAAAACAAAATGCAAACCGAACTCAGACCGTTAAAAAACACCAATGATTTCTTTAAGAAAATCATTATTACCAAATCATCAATGAAGCCTTGGAACGATGAGGACGGTATACTTCATTTAGGACTATTTGATTTTCTTCTTAATGAAAACTCATTGGATTTCTAATCCCATTAAAAACACAATAAACCCATCAAATCGTTATTTTTCCACCCGAAGAATAACGATTTATTTTTTATTAGGAGGTAAAAATGAGAGTACAAATCAATAACGAGTTTCGTGATTACAGCGAGGCTCTGTTCTTTGGGCTGAATATGCGTCAGCTCATTTTTTCTGCCCTCGCCTGCGGTGCAGCAGTCGGCTCATATTTTCTTTTGAAAGAGCATTTCAGCCTTGAAACGCTTTCTTGGCTGTGTATTCTGATTGCTTCACCCTTTGCAGCGCTGGGCTTTGTAAAATACAACGGAATGAACGCAGAGCAGATTGTTTGGGCGTGGATTAAATGTGATATTCTTATGCCCTACGAACTGAAATTCCGTAGTGAAAATGCCTTTGAAAAGCTCGGCAAACCCGAAGAAGAAAAAGGCAAAAAGAGAAAAAAGAAGAAGGAGGCAGACGATGTCACTATTTAAGAAGCTTTTCAAAAAGGATAAGGAACGCTTTAAAATTCCGAAATCTGTTCAGCAGGCTATTCCTATTGAAACCGCATATACTGACGGTGTGTTTCAGGTAGGCAAAAAGAGATATTCAAAGACGTACAGATTCACGGATATTAACTACTCTGTTGCAAGTGATGAGGACAAAAGAGATATGTTTCTTGATTACTCGGCGTTTCTCAATTCTTTTGATGATGAAGCAACAACAAAGATTACCATTAACAACAGAGTGGTCAACAAAACCGACCTTGAGAGAGGTTTGCTTATCCCTTATCGTCAGGACAATCTTGACGGCTATCGCAGAGAGTATAACGAAATGCTTATGGATAAGGCGGCAAGCGCCGACTCTATCGTGCAGGAAAAGTATATTACCGTTACCGTCGAGAAAAACGATATTGAGGAAGCAAAAGCATACTTCTCCAGAATTGAAACAGACTTTACGGCAAGACTCAAAAAACTTGACAGCAAGCTCATTGATTTAAGCGCAAACGACAGGCTTCATATTCTTCACGACTTTTACAGAAACGGAGAGGATGAAGCCTTTGACTTTGACCTGAAGCAGACGGACAGAAAGGGACACGATTTCAAAGACAGTATATGTCCCGATTCCTTTGAGTTCAAGAGGGACTATTTCCGCATGGGAGATAAATACGGCAGAGTGATATTCCTTCGTGATTATGCTTCAGGTATTTCCGATAAGTTTGTTTCAAAGCTCACTTCGCTTAACCGTAACCTTATGCTTTCCATTGACATTTCGCCCGTGCCTGCACACGAAGCAGTAAAGAATGTTGAAAAAACGCTACTCGGTGTAAACACGGAAATCACAAACTGGAAGCGTAAGCAGACCTCTAACGGAAACTACGGCGCAGATGTTCCGTATGATATGGCGGCACGAAAGGAAAAGGTTGAGGACTTACTCAACGACATCAATGACCGTGACCAGCGTATGTTTATGTGCGTTCTCACAATGGTTATTACTGCTGATTCAATGGAGCAGTTAAACAGTGATACAAAGCAGATTATGATGACCGCACAGAGCGAAAACTGTCAGATGGGTAAGCTTACCTTTCAGCAATATGAGGGACTTCGCACAGTTCTTCCTATCGGCGCTTGTGAGATTGAGTGCAAGAGAACCTTAACGAGCGAATCCCTTGCAGTCTTAATGCCATTCAGAGTGCAGGATATTCGCCATAACAACGGCATTTACTACGGTATCAATCCTATCAGCAAAAACCTTATCCTTATCAGCCGTGGGGAACTTCTTAACGGCAATAGTTTTATTCTTGGTGTTCCCGGCGGCGGTAAGTCCTTCACGGCAAAGGGCGAAATTGTTGAACAAATGCTTGCAGGCAAAGCGGATATTATCATCATTGACCCTGAAAGAGAGTATTCGCCGCTTGTGAGGGCTATGAACGGAGAGGTTATTCCTATCTCTGCAACATCACCTTATCATATCAACGCTCTTGATATTAACAAGGACTATGATGAAAGCGCTAACCCGATTACGCTAAAATCACAGTTCATTATGTCCCTTTGTCAGCAGATTATGGGCAACCTTGATACTAACCCGAAGCACCAGTCAATTATTGATAGCTGTGCAAGGAAGATTTACAGAGAATATATCAATAACGGCTACAAAGGCACTCCGCCTACTCTTGTTGATTTCAGAAACGAGTTAATCAAGAGAACGGAACCCGAAGCAAAGGATTTAGCACTTGCGCTTGAACTGTTTACAGAAGGTTCACTCAACACCTTTGCTCAGAATACCAATGTTGATACGGATAACCGTCTTATCTGCTATGATATTCTTGACCTCGGTAAGCAGCTTATGCCTATCGGTATGCTTGTTATCCTTGACAGTATTCTCAACAGAATTACTGCAAACAGGGCGAAGGGCAAGAAAACATATATCTTCATTGATGAGATTTATCTTCTCTTTGAATATGAGTATAGCGCTAACTTCCTTTTCACTCTTTGGAAACGTGTTCGTAAGTACGGAGCGTATGCAACAGGTATCACGCAGAATGTTGAGGACCTATTACAGAGTCATACGGCGAGGTCAATGCTTGCAAACTCCGAACTTATCGTTATGCTGAATCAGGCTTCAACGGACAGAGTAGAGCTTGCAAAGCTGCTGAACATTTCCGAGGAGGAAATGAAGTATATTACCAATGTTGATGCAGGACACGGACTGCTGAAAATCGGCAGCTCACTTGTTCCGTTTGAGAACAAGTTCCCGCACAACTCCTTATATGCCCTTATGAGCACAAAATTTGGTGAATTTTAATTATTGACAATCTGCAAAATATTTTTGCGGTTAGTTGAGGGCTTGCAGATAACTAAAAACATTTACGGAGGTAAAAAATGAGAAATGCAATAAGAATAATCGCTATTATTCTGCTTGCTTGTATCGCCGTTTATTGCGGTTATGAGATATACACAGAAAGCAAAGAGGATAATGTGCAGATTACAGAATTTGAGGAGATTGCTGAAACAATCAAAGTCAACGGTGATGAGGTTGATGAGGACAAATACAAAGACCTCTATGAACAGAACCACGATTTTGTCGGTTGGATACGCATTGATGATACGCCTATTGATTATCCTGTTATGCAGAGCAAAAACAATCCTGAGTTTTATCTAAAGCATAATTTCAATAAGGAATATTCCCGTTTCGGCGTTCCTTTTGTTCAGGCAAACTGCGATATTGAAAAAGATGACAATATCATCATTTACGGGCATAATATGCGGAACAAAACTATGTTCAATGCCCTAACGCAGTATTCAGACAAAGGGTTCTGTGATAATCACAAATTCGTACACTTTGACACCTTGAACGAGAGCAATCTCTATGAGGTAATTGCTGTATTCAAAACAAAAGCCTATTCCAATAATGGCTTCCGATATTATGATTTCACAAAAGCAAATACGGAAGAAGAATTTAACGCCTACATTGATAAATGCAAGGCGTTATCTTTTTACGAAACGGGCTTAATGGCTGAATACGGAGATAAGCTCTTGACCTTATCCACCTGTGAATACACGCAGAATAACGGAAGACTTGTTGTTATTGCAAAACAGATTTGAGGTGAGATAATTGTCAAAGGAATTATCAAAGGAACAAAACAGAAAAATCAAAAAGCTCATTAAAAGCAAATGTGCAAATTACTGTGATGATAACTGTATCGCTCTTGATGAAGGCGAGGGTTGCTGCTGCGTTCAGATGATAAGCAATCATTTTATGTGCAATTATTTCAAAAACGCAGTTCTTCCCAATGACGAGATTCTTGAAAAGGAGCTTACGGGAATATCAAGCAAGGACAGATGCGTTCTTTGTAAAAAGCCAATTATCAAGACGAATAACAAAAAGATTTACTGTGCTGAATGTGCTAAACAAAGGTTAAGATTTCAGCAGGCAGAATATGCACGAAAAAAGAGCTTGAAAAACTCGAAAAATAGAGGCTGAAAAAGTGAGTGTTTATGCGGGTTTCCGTCTTTCAGTTTTGAACGGTTAAGATGGTTTATCCTTTTTCTCAAAAATCGGCTTCTATTTTTCGTTTTCGGAGGTGAATTATGGCTGATATTAAAGAGGTAGCAAAGCATACAATTAAGACGGTTGACCGTGCTGCTATTGCTACCGAAAAGATTAAGGATGTCGGCATTAAAACAAAAGAAAATGTAAAAAAGGTTACCGAAACCAATGAAAACAATCCCAATGAATATGCTACCAATAAATCTCAGGCTTCTACCGAAGTGGCTGTTGGTACTGCTACCTATGTTGCCCATAAGGTCGGCAGAAAGGCTTATGAAAAGACAAAGCAGGATGTTAAGTATTATCATGACAGGTTGAAATATGGCGAACCTGTTTCCCAAAAAAGAACGTTCCAAATTGAAGCAGATGAAATAAAGGAAGCAGGAGAGCAAACAGCAAAAGCGATTGATAACATCAAAACTGTTAATACTGTTACTCAAAGAAGCGGAACAGAAACGGCAAGCAAAATCAAGTTATTTGGTAGAAAGTCAAAAGATACCATTAAAACCGTTGAAGGCAACAAAAAGGTTATTCGCTCTGCTAATGACGGCAGAGTGTTAGCGCAGGAAACAACGAGGCAATCTGCAAAAGCGGCAAAGAAAGCAGAAGCAATTACAAGAGAATCTGCAAAGGAAGCGGCAAAGCTCGCTAAAAAATCAGCAGCGTTTTTGAAGAAAATTGCAAAGCTGACGATAGAAGCAGTTAAATCGCTTGTATCTGCTATTATTGCAGGCGGGTGGACGGCGGTTATTGTCATTATCGTTATCTGTATGATAGGTGCAGTAGCCTATTCTGTTTACGGGATATTCTTTTCAAACGAGGATAGTGGAACGGGTATTACGATTCAATCTGCTGTTATTGAACTCAATGAGGAATTTTGGGCTGAAACAGAAAAAGAAAAGGCTAAATACACCTATGACACATTAGATATGTCAGGGTATCAAGCCGATTGGAAAGAGGTTCTTGCCATCTATTCTGTTAAAGTGAATACTGATCCAAATAATCCTCTTGAGGTTGCGACAATAGATGAAAGCAAAAAGAATATGCTTCGTGACATCTTTTGGGATATGAACTCCATATCGTCAAGAACGGAAACAGCAGAAAGCACTACTATTGTTGAAACAACAGACGAGCAAGGAAATGTTGTTCAGGAAGAACAACCCGTTACCAAAGTAACTTTGTATCTTACAATTAACGGCAAATCTGCCGATGAGATGGCAGAGCAATATGGTTTCACGGATAAGCAGAAGGAATATCTTGCCGAGCTTTTATCGCCTAAAAACGATAAAATGTGGAACTCCCTTATTTACGGATTTGGAATAGGCAAAAACATTGATATTTCAACGCTTGATTTCAGCAGTGAAACGGCAATAGAAGCACAAAAGAAAGTGGTTGTTGTTGCAACAAATTCTGCTGAGTACGGTATTCCGGCAAGTAAGGGATACTGTCAGGCGTGGGTTGCGGATGTATATCAGGTTGCCGTTGGTAACAGAGGTCACGCAGCTTCAGCAGTTGCCGCAGGCAGAATGTGGTCTGTTTCAAAGGATTGGTCACAAATTCAGGTCGGCGCTGCTGTTTACGGATATTCAAGTAGCCAATACGGTCATGTTGGAATCTATATCGGCAACGGTATGGTGGCTCACAATATCGGCGGCGTTAAAATTGAAACACTTGAACATTGGGTGCAATATTACAAAGGCGTTTGTTGGGGATGGGAAAACGGAAAGAATTTATCCGGTAATCCTAAATACAACTGTGTCGGTGGACTAATATGACAAGAGCAGAGGGCGTTATGCTCTCTGCTCATTTTTTTATTTTAATAAATTTTCGTCTATACATAATATTTCAGCCAATTTTTCTCTTAACTCATCCAATAATTTTACAATATTTCTTTCTATCCGGCTGATAGTATTTGGATCAACATCTATTAAATTAGCCAACTCCTTCTGCGTTAGACCATTTATCCTACGGTAGTATCTAACTTTTTCGCCAACAGTTGCTTCCTTATCAGGAATATCAGGCATGAGCAGTTTTATATTGAAGTTAAGCGTTTCAGAAATCTTCAATAGCAACGCTGCTGAAGGAACACGCCTGCCCGTTTCAATTTCCGATAAGTATGCCTTGTTAATACCTAATGCAGCAGTTAAATCATCTCTGGTTAATCCCCGCTTTATTCGGTAATAGGAAACAATTTCCCCAACGGACTTTTCGGATAAATTAACCTTATACTCTGCAAGACAAATACCAAATCTGCTCTCGATTTTTTCTATGTATTGTTGTTTAACCTTGCCGGACTTTTCAATTCTGCTCAGAGTGCGTGTTTTGATGCCGACTTCTTTGCTGAAATCGGTATATGAATATCCATTGCTTACTCTAAAATCTCTAATATGCTTACCTATATTCATAAAATCCTCCACAATAAAGGGCAGGGACACCCTAAAATAAATAAACATTGTCCAAAGCTATATCCATACGGAGAGCGTGACAAAGAAGTACACTGTGTGTAGGTGTGTGTCCTCATTATCCTATTTAATTCCTTTTATTTTTCGTTCAGCGCTTTCCAACTGCATCAGCCAACAAGCTCGACAATCAGAACACAACTTAAAAGCAACATTATCTATACGAATGGAATAGCAAGGATTATTGTTCTTATAACAGGAAAAACAGCGTTGACCGTTGAAAGATTCCGTATATATTATCTCAATATCTTTTGCCTCATCATAATAATAGGTGTGATCCTTATCAACAGTTCTTAAGCCCTTTACAAATGCCTGAAAGCAGCTGTTGCAAAAAGACAGACAAAAGGTATCTTTTACCCTATTTGTTTCAATGATGATTTTGGCATCTGTAGGCTCAATAATATGTCTTGCTGACTTACAAGGTACACCGTCAATATTGGTTATTTTTAGTTCTCTACCGGTAATGCCTTCCTTGTCTTTCTCTTGTGAAAAGCCGATATTTCGGAGCGATTTGTTGTGGCTCGTACAATCTATAACCTTCCGGTTAAGTCTGTTTATGAGCATATTGTGTGCGTCAATTCTTTTCTTTTCAGCCATTTCGGACTGAACAATTTTATTCTGCTCTTCTGCTTCTATGCCGGCTTTTAGCTCGGCGTTTTCTTTAAGAAGTCGATTAACCTTGCGTATTGCACTCTTTAATTTGTCCTGATAATATTTTTCCTGACGTTCTAATAACAGTTGCCGTGTAGCAATTTCTTCTCTACTTGTTTTTAGTTTCTTTTTGGGTTGATCTTTTTTAGCCATTTATATCCCCTCATAATTTATCATACTTTGTATTTTAATTTCAAGACTTAACTATTAAAGCTCACGATAATTAGAACAAATAAAATTAAAATGTCAAGAGAAAATGCAAAAATGTTCAAAAATAATACAAAAAATGTCAATTTCAGAGCAGAATTATAATAGTAAAGTCTGCGTTACTATGATAATAACATTGTCTTTGTATTATATCGCCGCTGAATGTATTAAAATATTCTTAAAAGAGGTGAGAAAGATGGACGTTCTTGCAAAACTTGAAAGATTGATGAAGGAAAACGATTGGACATACTATCGTTTAGCGCAGGAAAGCGGTTTATCACAACCTACAATAACCAATATTTTTAAGCGAAATGCCATCCCTCATATTGACACTCTTGAAAAAATATGCGATGCCTTTGGCTTATCTTTAGCACAATTCTTTATTGAAGATGATGAAAAATTTGTACCGCTCAATAACAGCCAAAAGGATTTGTTCAGGCATTGGGAAGCACTCCCAAAAGATAAAAAACGAATCATAGAAGATATGATTGAATTAACTTACAAATCCACAAAGTAAAGCAGCAAGCAACGAGTGCTTGCTGCTTTTTCATTTGGTGTTACTATTACTTATTTCGCCTTTTACTTTTGCTGCGCAAAGGGCAATAAATAATTGCGGGGACATATCATAACCGGCGGCTTTTATTGCTTCCTTGATACCGTCCTCAACTTCTTTGGGCGTAGTGTTGTATTCCTCCGCTACCACTCGAAGCATCATTTTATAATTCATTTCTTTTCACCTCCGAAAACACTCTACAACAAAAAGTTTGAAGAATTTGTCATATCTTGGCGATTATTCCACAATAGTTGTTAATCTCCACGATAAACTGTTAATTTTACCCACAATAATAGATATAATTAGCGTATAGTGGAGGTGATATTATGAGTGATTCAAAAGCATTTTCAAAAGAAATGGGACATAGAATTGCTATTCAACGTAAACGAAAAGGATATACGCAGGAGCAGCTCGCAGAGTTATCCGATGTATCGCCTCAACTCATTTCAACAGCTGAAAACGGAATACGAACCATCAGTGCTGAAAAACTATTTCGCATTAGTCAGGCACTTGGTGTAAGTTCAGATTATCTGCTTTCAGGTGAATTTAGTGAAACTGACGAAACATATCTTATAGATACGCTCAATAAAGCCAATTCAAAGCAAAAAATGGCTATTGAGAAAATATGTGAAATCATTTTTGATTTAGACGAATAAAGGCATCTGCTTTTGCAGACGCCTTTTTATTATGGTTCTAATTCAATGCGAGACACATCATCAATAGATATTTTTGTATTATCAGTTAAATGGATAATTCTTTCAACCTCATCAATTCGGCGTACATTGCCTTTGACAGTAATATAAGCGCCGCCTTCCTTTTTCTCATCAGGAACAAAATAAGTAATGGAAGCCTCCGGCTTTGATTTTATATTATCTATAATAAGGTGTAATCTTTCATTAAGAAGCGACATATCCTCGTTGCTTAATTCAAGCCGTTCATCTGTAAGCCTTGCCGTTTCTATAATCTCCTCGTCATATCCTCTTAGTGCAGCAAAAGGTGCAAATTGAGCTGCTCTGTCTTGCAGGCTCATATGAGGTCGTTTATCCGACTGATGATGAGGCATATCAATAATGTCGCTATAATTACTTGTTGTGTTGTTCATTATACTATACCTGTCATTTTTTGAAAATTCTCGTTATGTTTTTACCATCAATTTTTACAAATTCTTGAGTGGTTTCTCCAACATATTTTAAAACATCGTGCCAATGGTTATTGAATTTAAAAAGTAATTTACCGTCAATCTGTTTTGTGGGACAAGTGTAGGTTCTTCCGTTTGAAATTACTTGCACCCAACCCAATATTTTATTGATTCCTGTTATACGCATTTTTCTCTCCTTTAAGCTTTATGACCGCCAATTTGTTTATTGCGTTCAATGGCAGTTGCACCTTCCTGCAAGTTCTTACCCGTCAGTATGGCGTTCTTTCCGAATTTCTTTTGAATATCAAGCATAGCGTGCTGAATATTCTTTTCCTTAGCAAGAGCCTCATCCTCTTGCTCTTTTTCTTTTGCAGCAGCCACATAGTCCGTAAAAAAGTCAAGCTGTTCGCCCTGCGGTGCATCCTTTTCAATATCCTTTTCGTATTTGATATGATTGAACACAACATACATACGGCGAACAAGCAATCGTTCGTCAACAATGCGTGTGTATAATCGCATCATCGCTTCCTGAATCAGCTTTGTTGAGGAGGTATAACGCCCAATATTCTCTGTGCTGTGGGCTGATTTCGGTACTTTTCTTCCGTACCAATCCTCTTTTACCTCTCCGTCATATTCTCTGCCGTATTTGAGATTATCAATATCATAGCCGATAGTCAAATCTACTTGGTCAGTTACCAAGCCCTTGTCAACAATATCAAGCACAAGACCGTCCGTCATTTCCTTTACAATCAGCCTTGCTTTTTCATAGACATACGGCTCTTGTAATACTTGTCCTACACTAACAGATTTTGCCTGTGGCTTATATGCCTTAATCTCAGCAATGGTGCAAGGCTCCCAGCCCCATGCGTGGTCTATCAGTAATTCCGCATTAATGCCGAACAATTTATATAACAGGTCCTCATTATTGATGGAGCAACGGGCAATATCTCCCATTGTATATATACCTGCACTCTCAAGTCTGTTTTTGTAGCCTCTGCCTACTCGCCAAAAATCAGTAATTGGTGTATGCGACCATAACTTTTCACGGTAACTCATTTCGTCAAGCTCTGCAATTCTCACACCATCTTTGTCTGCTGGGATATGCTTTGCAACAATATCCATAGCAATTTTGCAGAGATAAAGATTTGTACCGATTCCTGCTGTTGCTGTTATGCCCGTTGTTTCAAGTACATCACGAATCATTGTCATAGCCAGCTCGTGAGCTGTCATATTGTATGATTTCAGATAATTTGTTGCGTCAATAAATACCTCGTCTATGGAGTAAACATGAATATCCTCGGCAGCAATATACTTCAAATAAATTTCATAAATGCTTGCGCTGACCTTTTCGTAGTGCAGCATCTGAGGCGGTGCAACGATATAGTCAAGCTCAAGCGCAGGGTTCGCCTTGATTTCCGTATCATCGCTTGATTTTCCGATAAAGGTATTGTTCGGTGCTTTCCACTTGCGCTGAATGTTTACTTGCTTTACCTGTTCAACGACTTCAAAAAGCCTTGCTCTGCCTGAAATACCGTATGACTTCAACGAGGGAGAAACGGCAAGACAGATTGTCTTTTCCGTTCTGCTTAAATCAGCAACAACAAGATTGGTGGTGAGCGGATCAAGTCCCCGTTCCACACACTCAACAGAGGCATAGAAGGACTTTAAGTCAATAGCGATATATTGCTTTTTAGACATATCTATACCTCCTTTGCTTTTCTTCTATTTTAGCATAACACAAATGTCAGTTCAACTTTTGATTTATATTGACTATTCCGGTTCATAATGATAAAATATGAGTTGCCAAATACTTCAAATTTAAAACCTTTAATCCAAGTGTGTATTTTTATCTTATGATAAAAATGCAGGCTCTCTTTTGCATACTATGGATTAATGGTTGTAGAAGTGTTTGGCGACAGTTGGAGCATTGCGTTTTTTGGCGTACAGTTTCGGCTGTGCGTCTTTTTTATTGTGGCGGTTGAAATGAGAGAAAAAACTTGTTGCTTTACAGGTCATCGAATTTTACCTAAAGCAGAAATACCTACCATAAAATCAAAATTAAAAAAGGCCATCATTGAGCTAATCAATGACGGCGTTATTTACTTTGCCACAGGTGGTGCATTAGGATTTGATACCCTTGCTGCACAAACAATTCTTGATTTAAAAACAGACTATCCACAAATTAAACTTATTCTTGTTTTACCTTGCAACAATCAAGCAGAAAAATGGAAACAAAGCGATATAGATATATATGAGTACATCAAGCACAAAGCTGATAAATGTATTTATACAAGTGAAAAGTATTATGATGGTTGTATGCAGAAAAGAAATAGACATCTTGTAGATAATAGCAAGTACTGTATTTGCTATTTGAAATATCAACGAGGTGGTACATTTTATACATACAATTATTCAAAACATCAACACCTACGACTGATTAATGTCGCAAATAAAACAAAAACCTAACGCTTGGAAAGTAGGGCGTTAGGTTTCGTAGAACTCATACTTCTACACAAACACACTCTATTCTATTATATACAAATTAGAATAAAAATCAAGTAAATACAGACATTTTATCAAACTCGTTACGCCTTTATTCGTTCTTGCCGATAAAAAAATATGATATAAGGAGGTATTCCCTTGATTAATCAAGATTATAAAATTGACAATATTTCTTTTGCTGTTGTGCTAGATATGTGGCTGGTATCCAATAAGGTGCATATCAAACATTCAACATATGATAAATACAATTACATCATAGAAAGGCATATTGTACCTGATTTGGGTAGCTTTCCTATTTCAATGTTAAACTCCGTAACAATTAACGAATTTCTTAACAATAAATTAAATAACGGTGGAATTGAATCAGGTGAACCGTTAGCTCCATCTTATGTTGGAACAATGTCTCTGATAATCAGTTCTACTATGCAGTTTGCAGCAAATGAGAATTTCTGCTCACAGTTGAAAAACCCCATTTTCAAACCAACGAATAATTCAAGCAATTTTCACATTCTCAATAAGAAAGATAGCAATAAACTAACTGAGAACATCGCTGGTGAATTAGATGAAACTGGATTAGGTATATTATTGGCATTGTATATGGGATTAAGAATTGGAGAGATTTGTGCGTTGAAATGGGAAGATATTGATTTTTATAATAATCTGTTATTTGTTCACTCAACGGTTTCCAGAGTTAAAAATGATAACAAAACTGAATATGTGATTGATACTCCGAAAACAAAATCATCAATCAGGCAGATTCCGATTCCTAAAAAGATAATCGGCTTCATAAAATCCGTTTATCAACAACGAAAATCAGATTATGTTATATCTAATAAGGCAGGTTTTGTTATACCAAGAAGTTTTGAGTATCGTTATCACAAAGTTTTGAAACAAACAGGGATTGAAGCTATAAACTTCCACTCGCTAAGACATACATTTGCAACTAATTGTATCTCAAACGGTATGGATGTTAAATCCCTGAGTGAAATACTCGGACACGCTAACACAAATACCACAATGCAAATTTATGTTCACCCTTCAATGGATATAAAACGTAAACAAATTAACAAGGTTTTTCAATAAAAGCAGCAGGTCAAAACTGACCTGCTGCTTTTCGTAGAAGTATGAGTTCTACGAAAAAATTATATATTCATTTGCGGAGCTATCTATGAAGTTAAAATACAAAAAAAAGAAAAACACTGTTATGGTAACTATAAAGTTACCTAAAGATGCTGTAATTAATCTTAACCAGTATGATACTCTGGCAAAAAGCAATAGGCTTAGTTTAGCTAAGTTGGAAAGTGTAAAAAAGAATAAATTGGCATATTCCATTTCTAATGTTGTAACACTAAGTGAACATTTAAAAACCGAAATAGGTAAAGATGAATGCATTTATATTATAGAACAGATAATTGAAATTTACCAAGTGATCAATGAATGTGGACTAAGTGATTCAAATTTATTGATGAGCGATAGCGAAATTTTCATAAACACTTCTACGTTTGAGTTGTTTTTTGTATATGTTCCTGTAATATCCGTTTCGGAGAAGTTGAATATCATACAATGTATTAAACAGACAATTAATCAGTTCAAGTTGCCTAAACAGGATTCCTCCTTTCTGATTGAACTGAATAAATTTGTTAAACATACAAAAGTATCTGATGTAAAGGAAATCAAGATATATTTAGAAAAAACTAAAAAAATGGATTTCTTTACTGCAAATAAAAACAGTACGGCTTCCGACAATAATTATGACGATGATGTAACAGATGTTATGCAAATCGATATTGATAACGATGTAACTGATGTTATGAAGGAAATGTCTACAATTGGTACTGCACAACAGAACAACAATAGCGCTCATATTTCATTACCAACATCTGTCACGAAGGAAGGAACAGATGATGAAACCATATACTTAGATGACGATGAAACCTTAATTGGTAATTGTGATTATGAAGCACAAAGTAAAGATGCCAACAATGTGTTTTTAAAGAGACTTTCTACTGAGGAAACGATAGTTATAGATAAACCTGTTTTTAGAATCGGGAAGGAAGTCGGATGCGTAGATTATGTTGTAAGCAACAATGTAGCAATCAGTAGAAGTCACGCAGATATTATTAGCAGAAAAGGTAAATATTATGTGTTTGATCTTCGCTCTAAAAACAAAAGTTATGTAAACAATCGAGTGCTTCCTGCTGAAAAAGAAATAGAAATCACTAATGGCGATATACTTAAACTTGCGAACGAGGAATTTGTTTTTCAAACAATATAAATTAATATGAAAAAATCTTACCAAACATTTGCAATATCCGATATTGGAACATCGAAAAGAGTGAATCAAGATAGTTTAATTGTAAAACACAAAGTGATATTGCACAAAGAAGTTCTAATGGCAATTATTTGTGACGGAGTTGGTGGGTTATCAAAAGGAGAAATAGCAAGTTCAACAGTTATTGATGAATTTCGCAAATGGTTTACCAAGCATCTAAAAAATGAGCTCCGAGATGTTGATATGCGTGTAATTGGAAGTAAGTGGGAGCTTTTAGCAAAGAGCATCAATTCCGAAATACGTGAATACTCAGAAAAAATCAATATTAAAATGGGAACTACTCTTACGGGTGTTCTCTTTATCGATGATGAGTATATTGTTGTACATGTTGGAGATAGTCGCCTCTATTATATTGGCAATGAACTTACTCAATTAACTGAAGATCATACAATTGTAGCAAGAGAGGTAAAAAAAGGAATACTGACTCCTGAGCAAGCAGAAAAAGACAAAAGAAAACATATTATTTTTCAATGCATAGGAGCTAATCACGAAGTCGCTCCACAAATCATAACAGGAAAAAGTGAATCCGGGGTGTATTTGTTGTGCTCCGATGGGTTCAGAAATCGTTTATCTGAACAAGAAATGATTAGTGCATTTCAAAATAGCAATATCAAAGAAATAAAGCAAAATTGTAAGGCTATTATTGAAACCGTAAAAGAACGTGGTGAAAGAGATAATATATCTGTCATTGCTATTAGAAGAAATCAAGCAGAATTAGCTATATCATAAATAAGGAATACATATGGGAATTTTAACTAACAAACTAATTTTAATTATTGGAATTGCTTTAATAGTCTGCTCAATAATTGCGGCAATTATCTATATTTTTATAATAAAGATAAGAAAGGTAAAACTAAACGCTCAATTTGATGCTGAGTATGGACAAGAGGATATTAAGCATAATGATAAAGATAGGAAAGAATAATGTCAAAAGTAATAGCATCGACATATGAGATTATAGAGAAAATTGGTTCTGGTGGAGGAGGCAATGTATATCTCGCCACACATTTGCGGTTAGGGAAAAGAGTTGTCTTAAAAGCAGATAAAAGGAAAATCACCACCAAGCCTGAGCTCCTTCGCAGAGAAGTTGATATTCTAAAAGAACTTCATCACTCATATATACCCCAGGTTTACGATTTCTTTATTGAAGATGAAACGGTTTATACCGTAATGGACTATATACAAGGCGAGAGTCTTGATAAACCGTTAAAACGGGGCGAAAAGTTTTCTCAACCACAAGTCATTAAATGGGCAAGACAGATATTAGAAGCTCTTTGTTATTTACATGAACCTATTCACGGGGAGCCACCCAAAGGATATGTTCATAGTGACATTAAACCTGCGAATATAATGAGGACACCTTACAATGACATTAGTTTAATCGACTTTAATATTGCATTGGCACTTGGGGAAGAAAATGTCATTGGGTGTAGTGCTGGCTATGCTTCACCCGAACACTATGGATTAGATTATTCATCATTTAGTTCAAATACTGTCTCAATTGATGATAACGAAACCAAAACCCTAATTGAGGAAACAGTAACATTAACTCTTTCAAATTCTTCATCGAGTTCTAATAAGAGTCAAAAAAAAATATTACCTGATGTTCGTTCCGATATATACAGTCTGGGAGCAACGCTATACCACCTATTAAGTGGACATCGTCCCTCAAAAGATGCAAAAGAAGTAGTTCCACTTTCAAACACTGAGTTTAGTCCACAGCTTGTAAAGATTATTTCGAAAGCTATGGAACCCAATCCAGATATGCGTTATCAGACTGCTGAAGAAATGTTATTTGATTTAACGCACCTGCGAGAAAACGACAAACGAACAATAACACTAAAGCAAAATAACAGAACATCTACGATTATTATTACAACTTTTTTTGTAATTGGTCTTTTAACAAGTTTTGTTGGCCTACAAAGAATGCAAACTGAAGAAAAGTGGCTGAAACTATCTGAGTATTCCCAAACGGCGTTATCTAATGGAGATACGATTGCTGCAATAAATTATGCACTTGAAGCATTACCGAATCGTACATCCATATTATCGCCAAATGTTTTACCTGAAGCACAAAAGGCTTTAACAGATGCGGTCAGTATATATGATTTGAATGATGGATTTAAGCCATATAGACAATATGAATTGCCTAATAAACCTTTAGCTTTAAAGTTATCACCAGATGGAAATACCGCTGCCTGTATATATTCGGGTAATATCGTGTTAATCGATACAAATACTGCACAGGACATTATAACATTACCCACGGATAAGTCGGCACTATCCGAAATTGAATATTTGGACAATAATGTAATTATCTATGCCGGCGTACAGGGCGTTACCTCATATGATATTGAGACTAATCAGCAACTCTGGTGTGGAAACAAAGGAACAGCCATATCTATATCTGAAGATGGCAGTACTGTGGCAGCAATATATAAGGACGAAAGTAAAGCAACCATTTATAACGCTAAAACGGGTGTTATAAAGAAGGAAATATCCTTTGGAAATAAAAAGCAAAGCGTTACTGTGAACGATATTTTTGCCAATCCAAATGATAATTTATTTGAAATTAACGAAAATGGTAGCTTGCTGGGCGTAAGTTTTCAGGATGGATCTTTGATGGTTTATAATTTGCTATCCGCTAATAATGATATAGAACTGTTTGATAGCGCATCTGGATATACGCACTTTGAGGGTGGTTTTTATAAAGAATATTTTGCATTTTCCGGCACTAAGGAAAATAACTCGGTTTTTGCAGTTATAGATACTAAAAGCAAATCTCAAACCGGAGGCTTCAACTCAAAAAACTATTTTGGAGTGACAACTGATAATAACGGGATATATGTTCAAACAGAGAATCTCTTAGTAAAAATTAATCCTGTAACCGGAGAACAGACACCTTTAATTACAACTCCAAATAATATTTCTCACTACTCTATAAGTGATAAAAGCGCTCTCGTTTCCAGTAGCCAAACAATTCAATTTTTCAATGAAAATGCAAAAGAGATAACAAATATAGAGGAAACGGAAAACATTGATTTTGTTCAATTATCTAACGGTGTTGCAATTATCGGAACATTAAACTCTCCAATATTAAAAATACTAAAATATAAGGATTTTGATAGTAGTAATGTGTTTGTGTATGATACATCAAATGATCATGATGAGTTAAGAATAAGTGCAGACTACAAAACTGTCATGATGTTCTCATATAAACAATTCAAGATATTTGATATAAACGGTGAGTTAATAAACAAAACCAATATTTCAAATTCTGAACAGGTTTATGATCAACAGTACATAAGGAAGAATAACGATTCATTCCTTGAGGTTACTTATAATAATGGAACGGTGATAACCTATGATGCAACAACCGGAAAGAAAATTGATGAACACAATATAGAAAAACCGGATTTGTCATTGTATGAAGAATTTATTACCGAGAATTATAAAATAGAATCGCCACTGCATGGAGAACCAAAAATATATGACTTAAAATCAGGTGAGTTAATTAAAGAGTTGAGCGAAGACGGTTATTTGACATATGCAACGCAGGTTAATAATCAGTTGATTCTTCAATTTCTTAGCGTTGATAATCAACAGTATGGCGTTATTTTGAACGAAAGATGCGAAAAAATAGCAAATCTTCCTTGTCTTTGTGATGTTTATAATGACGAACTGTACTTTGATTATCCTACGGGAAACATGCGAAAATCTCGCATTTATAATATAAATGAAATAAAAAATATTGCTCAGAAGAGTTTACAGGAGGAAAACGGCAATGAATAAAATTAAAAGAGTAATATCATTAATCTTAACAGTTGTTATGCTTATTTCAACTGTTCTGTCAACAAGCATATTAGTACAAGCTTCAATGTTACCTTTAGAGGAAAAAGAAGTTTGCTTGTTACTAATTGACAAAACAAAAGAAGAATTAACTTCTCTACCAATTAAGGATGTTTTGAATAATTTTTTGGATTACTCAGGACAGTATGTTGCCGTGTCAAAAAATGCAACAACCGTATGGCAATATGTTAAATCCGATGAAGACGGCATAGAAGAATATAAACAGATAGACATTGCACGTAACGATAGGATTGACCTTTCTGCACCAGAAGATAATATTTCTGAATATACAAAAGAATTAATTATTGGTTCAGAAAACCAATTAGACAAAGAAAATATCCGTTACATAGTAAGAATATATTTATCTCAAACTCCAACCGAAGAAATAGAATATGAACTTTACGCTGAGAAAAGCAATGGGCAGCGAGATAAAGTTACGCCCGAAAGGGTCGAAAAGGGTATTAATACTCAACTTGGTTCTTCAGTTGCTGTCACACAATATGTTGTTTCTTCACCTGACTCGGAGAGCACCTACTACTTAAATGTGAAATCGGAAGCTGATAAACATCCAAATATAACAACTGAAATTTATGACTTTTGGGATTATATTTTATCAAGCTATACAGGAGGAACACCAACTAATCGAGCCGACACTACATTAAACCAAAACATGAAAAATTCTGGTACTGGAAGAGAAGTCACCTCTGGTGGAACAAGTATGTTTATATTAATGTATCGAGATAAAAATGGCGATTTAGTAGGTTTGCCTTCATATATTGGATTCTCATTTGTAAAAGATGCCTCATATGTTAAAGGAAGCTTGTACAAAAAGAACGGCAGTCAATTCAACGATGTAATAATGCAAACCACTGATGCAATAACTTTTGACGATATCGATGCTGTTTTTGAGGGACAAGGTGTACAGCAAATCTGTTTAATGCTTAAAGAGGGCTATAGCGTAGATGAAGATTATTACTGCGTTTTAGATTCGCATGGTGTGGATGAAGGTTGGGAAAATGCCAACACGCATGTTACAAAAGCGGTAGAAGGTCTTTATGATAGCCTCAATGATGCTTCTGGCTGTACTGATATAAAAGACCAGTTGATACCATCAGATTCAACATCCTCAAGTCGTGGTTATAAAGCAAATTATAATTATAGAAATCAAGGCGTTCCGTTTACAATATTTTTTGAAGATGGGGCAATCAGAAAAATTATTGTTTTAGTG
This sequence comes from uncultured Clostridia bacterium, assembly GCA_937915775.1. Lineage (GTDB taxonomy): Bacteria > Bacillota > Clostridia > Oscillospirales > Acutalibacteraceae > Eubacterium_R. Next base: position 41,957 of record CALGGQ010000352.1, read on the forward strand.
ACCGAATATGTATCTGATTTTGATGAGAATTATGTGCGGAGTTTTACTGAGAAACCTATTATTGGAGCTGCAGACCCATGGCTTCGAGTTACAGGAGCATCAAGCACTTCGGGGAAAAAATATGATACCTATGTAGTTGAAAACGGTAAAAACATCAATATGGATACCTATTATGGCTATGGGTACCAGACTATATTTATTAACGATTCCAACGCTGATCTTTCAAATATTAAACCAGAATTTTGGTACGCTAACACAGACAGAGTATATGCTGTTTCAAAGGATACTGGTAAGAAAATAGACGAAAATCACACACGGGATTTTAGCAATGAAAATCAACAATACACGGGTATTATAACGGAAAACGAAAAAGAAAATGGTCGCAACTATTGGATCACTTTCAAAAAACTCAACAATAAAGGACCGGAACTTTATGTTTATGGACCAAGAGAACGAGAAGTAATTCTTGATGAATATTTTGAATTTAAGCATGATATTTTAATTGCCAATATTGGTAATGCGCCTCTTGAGGATATAAGCGTTGAATTAAAAGATGCCGAGAATGTAAAGCTCGATCCGTATTGGACTGTTGGAGACGATGGCAATAATACTCTTGCGGCATTTTCTACAACAAGCAAAACCACAAAATATGGCGAGTTGCCTAATCTCGCAAAAATCAGATTGCTTCCGGATGGAGATGGCGAGGTTAAAGGAACCCTAATTATTAGAGCGAAAAATCAAGAACCTGTAATGATTACGCTTAATGGTACAGCACAAAATCCAGAGATTGTTACTGAAACGCTTAGTGAAGCTGTAAAATATGTTCCATATCAGCATATTGTAGCAACAAATAATATGCATGACTGGGTAGATACAGAATTTAGTATTGTTAATGGTGCTTTGCCGGCTGGTGTAACTCTTAATAGCTCTACAGGTGAAATCTATGGTGTTCCTACTGAGCCTGAAGGAGATGTTGCCGAAACATATACCTTTACTGTCGAAGCAAAATATTTGGTTGAGGGAGAAGAAGGTTACTTTAATCCATCACAAAAAGAGTTCACATTAACTGTGAAACCAAATACAGATTCTAATGTTTACTTGGCTTCAGATAGCGATGAGGGATACTATATTCAGGAGCATATTGGTACAGAAACAACACAATATCACTATGAGTTGGATGAATTTATCGATACGTTATTCGTTTCAAATGGTACATACGGCGAATTCCAGGGACTATGGTTGAATGGCGTTCTCCTTGTCGAAGGCGAAGATTACTCATCAGAAGAAGGTAGCACAAGGATAACTATCAACAGTCAGACTTTTGAAAATAAAGCAAAGCCAAATGAGACAAATACTATCGCTATGGAATTTAGGAATGATAGCAATGAAGTTAATAGAACTTCGCAGAACTTTGTTCCTAAAAAGGATGTTTCTGTTCAAAATGTTATTAACAAAATTGCTGCATTACCATCTAACATTACTCTTGCAAATAAGAGCGAGGTACAGTCTGCAAGAAGCGCTTATAATGGACTGACATCATCTCAAAGGAGCAAGGTTACCAATTACAGCAAATTGACCGCTGCGGAAAGCAAAATTGCTCAATTAGAAGAAGCGGCAGCCAATCAAGCAGCAGCGGACAAGGTAATTTCTGCTATAAGTTCACTTCCTTCAACAATAACACTCAATAACGAAGCGGCTATTAAAAGTGCGAGAAATGCTTACAATAGTTTAACCAGTACGCAAAAGGCATTAGTTACAAACTATGAAAGACTAACAAAAGCCGAAGCTGCTATTAAACAGCTAAAAGAGCAGCAAGCTCAAATTGAAGCTGATAAAAAAGAAGCTAACAAGGTGGTTGCATTGATTGATTCAATTCCTTCACCGATAACTTTGGATGATAAAAGCAAGGTTAATGATGCGAGAAATGCTTATAATTTACTTACCGCTTCACAGAAGTCATATGTTCAGAACTACAGTAAGCTTACAGATGCAGAGAAAAAAATTGTCGAGTTAGAAAATGCTGAAAAAGAGCAAGCGCAGATTAATGCTGTAATAGCTGCTATAAATGCTATTCCGGATTCGCCGACACTAAGTGATAAAGGAACCGTAACAGCGGCAAGGCAAGCATATAATGGCTTGACAGCTACACAAAAGAATAAAGTTGTAAACTATAAAATTTTAACTGATGCAGAAAACACAATAGCTGCATTAGAAGCTCAAGAAAACGCTAATAAAGCGGACAAAGCAGCGGCACAGAAAGTTATTGATGCTATTGATGCTATTCCTGAACAGTTGAGTCTGTCGGATAAAGCAACCGTTGATAGTGCAAGAAAGGCATATGATAGTCTCACAGGCAATCAGAAAAATCTTGTATCAAATTATGGTGTTTTGACGGATGCAGAAGCAGCAATAAAAGCACTAGAAGACTATGAAAATGCTTCTAAGAAAGATAAAGAAGCAGCTGATGAAGTTATTAAATTGATTGACTCTATTCCTAACAATATTCAGCTTTCTGATAAAGATACTGTTGAAAAAGCAAGGGATGCATATAATCAGTTAACCGATACGCAAAAAGGAATTGTAACTAATTATCCAGAGCTTGAAGCAGCAGAAGTTAAGATTGCTGAATTAGAAGCTGATAATTATGAAGAAGTTCAATCCATTACTTTCGTAGGAATCTTGGTTGACAAAAACGGAAATTCTTTATCTGATAGGGTTGTTGAAATTCATTCAACCGTGCAAACCGGAAGAACTGATTCAAACGGAAGCTTCCAATTTAATGATTTAGAATTTGGTAAACATACAATTTATATTAAGAATGACAAAGGGGCTACAGTTGCTCAAAAAGTATTCAATGTTATTCTTGGTTCACCAACAGCGTTATCTGGAAATGACATTATTACCCAAAATGGTCAAACTGTTACTCTTACGGTAGAATTAGACGGAAGCAATTTAAACTTCATTCAACTTGAAGAAGGAAATAAGGCACCGGAAGTTACGCCTTCTGATGACAAACAGCAAGGCATCAATATTGGAGAAGACGATACTAAAATTTCTGATTCATCAGTGAACAAGGATAAAGATATGATAAGTCCTAAGACAGGTAATGATTCTGGTATTGTATTTTGGATTACTGTTTTAATTGTATCTACATTTGGTTTCGTTTCTCTGTTGGCATATAACATTAATTTGAGCAAAAAAGGTAAGCGTATTACTAAATAACTTTTTCACTAGTGTTTAAAACACAAACACACTTCATTTCCCTTTCGCACTATTCGTGCGAAAGGGAGAAAGTTGTGTGCAAATATAATAACATAGCAAAAGGTGGATGCTTTAATGATAAGTTCACGGAGAAATGATTTATTTACCGAGTTGATGTATGAAAAAAACCCTGCCTACATTTTAAAAAATGAGACGAATTTTTTAAGTACCGATTACAAAATATCACAAAATCAGTCAGACGATTTATTTGTGAAATGTGAGAAAGTAATCTTTAATGGCAATATTCAGCTATTTTATTTTATTGAAAACAAAGTTTCACTCTGCGAAAGCATCGAAAAATTCTCTGTTGGCGAAATCATATCAGTTGTATCCAGTTTGATTTCACAAATTAAGAAGGTCAAAGAAAATGGATTTCTTTCTTGTCAAAACATAGATATATCCCCTAATCGACTGTTTATAGAACCTTCAACTAAAAGTATTAAATTGTTATATCTTCCACTTAAAGATAGGCTCTTTAATAGCTCGAATGAATTTGAGGATGAACTCAGAGCAATGCTACTTGAGATTTTTGAAAACACAGCCATTCAAAATGAGCCACAAATACATCATTTAATTGCGAATTTAAAAAACTACTCATGTTCAATCAATGATATATTAAATAACATCATAGCAGAATCGCCCATAAAAAACACTCTAAAGAATCGTATTGAACCTGCTCAGAAGATAACACCTAAATTGCAGTTGGTCGCACTAAATACTCCTGTAAATTTTTCAATTACCGTCAATAAACCTGAATTTATTATTGGTCGTAAACAAGAGGTTGTTGATGGATATATTTCATTCAACAGAATGATAGGAAGGATTCATTGTAAGATTATCACTCAAGACAACCAGTTTGCGGTAATTGATTTAGAAAGTGCCAATGGAACTTATTTGAACAACATAAGATTGCAAGCAAACAAAATTAGTTCGCTTAAAGATGGAGACATTTTAAAATTGGCAAATAGTGAATTTAAGGTTTCAATAGGTTAGGTATTGAAAAATGAATAAATTGAGAATTCTCATCGCTGAGAGCGATATTAACTATATAATTCCATTACAGAATAAATTTATAAAAGAATACTTTAATTCGATTGAATTGGAGATAATTACCGAGAAAGACTATTTCTATTCCAAATTTTCCATTCCGCAACAAATCGATATAGCGATAATTTCTGAAGAGTTTTTTAATCAAACAATATTAATCCATAATATTGGAAAAATTATTATTCTTACAGAAACCAATATATCCAATAAATACGCAGGCCAAAATATCACAACAATATACAAATACACTAACATCAAGGAGATTTTTAATTCTATCAATGGCGTATTTTCATCTAACATAATAAATCAGAAAACAAAAACTAAAGATGCTAAAATAATCACAATTACATCGGCTATTGGTGGTTGTGGCAAAACTCTATTATCAATGGCGATTTGCAGTTATTTGAACAATAATTATAAAAGAGTATTATTTATCGGAGCCGAAAGATTACAGACGTTTCAATCAAGACTGACCGATAAAAGTCCTATCATTTCTAATGCTTTTTACGCAATGTTATTGCAAAGTGATGTTGATAAGACGTCTATTTACAATGCAATTAAAAAAAATCTCCGTAATGAAGGATTTAGTTATATTCCGCCATTTAAAGCAGGTTTAATGTCTTTAGAAATGGAATATTCTATATTTATAGATATTGCACTTCAAGCAAAGCAATCTAAGGATTTCGACTTTATAATAATAGATACTGATCATATTTTTGATATCAACAAGGTGCAATTGATAGATGCTGCAGATAAGGTTGTCATTGTTACAAAGCAGGATGCCAACTCTGTTTTTGCTACTAATGTATTTGCAACAAATATAGATGGTGGAGCAAATAATGATAAATTCATTTATGTTTGTAACAATTATGATTCTAGTAGAGATAATGCGATTGCAAACTCACAAAAAAGCAATAAATTTACTGTTAATGATTATATTAAAAGTTTTTCCACAGATGAACAAATGGAAATAAGTAATATTATAAACAGCAAGGATATTCAAAAGTTGGCTTTTTCCTTAATTTAGAGAGGTTAGTATGAGAAGAAATAAGGTAATAGTTATATTCAATAATTATAAAACAGGACAAAGCTCTGATATAGAAATCCCTATAGATATAACAGCCAATGAATTAGTGAGCGGTTTAAATTCTGCCTATGATCTTGGTATTGATACTACAAATATAAAAGAATGCTATTTAAAAGCTGAAAATCCAATTGCACTTCTAAGAGGTAATAAAACATTAGACGAATTTGGTATAAGAGATGGTAGTATTATAAATTTCACTGCATAGGAGTTCATAATGGAAAAAAACTATAAAATAATAATTTCAAACCGAAACATTTATAAAGAAATAGAACTGCCCGCACAGAGCAAGGAATTTCATATTGGCACCAATATTGGATGTAATTATAGATTGCATAAAAGCCTTTTTTTTGAACCAATTGAACTAACATTAATTAATAACAATGGTAATTGGTCTATGCTTTGCTCCGATAGCATTTATTTAACTATAGATGATAGCCGCAAACTTATATCTACGCAATTAACGCACGGAAGCATATGTAAAGTTAAATATCAAAGTAGTGATAATGCAGTATTTGATTTTGAGTTCCTGATAGATTTTGATGATCATGAACGAAGATACGAGAGATACATAGATATATCAAATAGCAATGAATTGAAAATCGGATCAAATACAGTAAGTCAAATTCATCTAAAAAGTCCGTATGTAATAGATGATGACATTATTTTACGTAAGTCAAATGATGAAGAATTTAGACTTCTTGTAAATAGTTCCACATATGGTGTTTATCATAATGGTGCTAAGGTATCAAAAGAATGTATCATAAAAAACAGAGATTTCTTTTCAATATCTGATTTTGTGTTTTACTTTCAAGACGGAATTCTCTGGACAGAAATTCGTGATGATATTAAGCTAAACAATATAAGTTTCGTTGATCAACCATACCCTGTCAATTATCCAAAATTTAAAAGAAACACCAGACTAAAAACCATTCTAAACAAAGATAAAATTGAGGTTTTAGATCCACCAGCAAAGCCACAAAAGAACAAAAGCAATTTATTTGTTAGTTTATTGCCCTCTTTAGGTATGCTCTTGACATCAGGATTAATGGCGTCAATGGGTGGGAGTATGATAATTTTTAGTGTTGTGTCAGGAGGAATGGCAGTAATTACCGCTATCGTCAGCGCTATACAAAACAGTAAAGATTTTAAGAAAGAATCAAGAGAAAGAATTGAAAAGTATAAAAAATATGCAGATAATAAGCGAATTGAGATAACAGAATACAGGAATACTGAACGCCAAGAAAGAGAAAGTATCTATGTTGACCAAGCAAGTGAAGAAGCCCTACTCCATCAGTATTCGTGTGAACTATTTGATCGTCAAATTGGTGATGATGATTTTCTAAATGTAAGATTAGGAACTGGTGGTATAAAACCAGCAAGAAAAATTGAATATAAACACCAAGAAAAATTAGAAGTAGATGATGAACTTCAAACCATACCGGAAAATATATCCAAAGAGTTTTCAATTCTTAATAATGCACCGGTTATCTGTGATTTAAAAGCATGTAATTCAATTGGAATAATTGGAAATGAGGATTTCCGATTTTCACTTTTGAAAAATATGATAATCGACCTATGCACTAGACATTATCCTACTGATATTAAACTTTTTTTTATCGCTGAACAATTTCATAGGAATAAGGTAAATTGGTTGCGTTTTTTGCCAAATGTTTACAACGAAATAACTAATACACGAAACATTGTATGTGATGATGACAGCCGAAATGTCGTTTTTGATTACTTGTTTAAGGAGTTGTCTCAAAGAACCCCTGAAACAGTTAATGAGCATTTGATTGTGTTCTTCTATGATGAATATGGTTTTCAATCGCATCCTATTTCAAAATTTATTGGTAAACTAAAAGAATTAAATGCAACTTTTGTGTTTATGGCAGAAGACAAAGGTGAAATACCTCAAGGTTGTTCATATATCATTAATATGAAATCAACAACGGACGGAACATTAATAAATTCGTCTGACCAAAAAGAAAGAACGGATTTTCATTTTAATGAGATTAGTGATACAACTGCAAAACACATAGTTAATCTACTGGCACCTATATATACCGACGAAATTTCGCTTGAAGCATCTCTAACTAAGAACATATCAATGTTTGATATGTTAAACATATTATCAGTTGAAGATTTGGATTTAGAGCATAGATGGAGCAGTTCCACTGTTTCAAAGTCAATGGCTGCTCCAATTGGTGTTACGAAAACTGGCGTAATATCTTTGGATTTGCACGATAGAGCGCATGGCCCTCACGGTCTTGTAGCCGGAACGACAGGCTCTGGTAAATCTGAAGTTTTACAAACATTTATTTTGTCTGTAGCAACTTTATATCATCCCTATGAAATCGCTTTTGTTATTATCGATTTCAAGGGCGGCGGTATGGTAAATCAATTCAAAGAACTACCACATTTATTGGGTTCTATTACAAATATTGATGGAAAGCAGATTGATCGTTCTTTAAAGTCCATAAAGGCAGAATTAAGGAAAAGGCAACAACTTTTTGCTGACGCTGATGTAAACCATATAAATAAATATATAAAAAAATACAAAGCCGGAGAGGTGAAAACACCGATTCCGCACCTTGTACTAATAGTGGACGAATTTGCGGAGTTGAAATCTGAACAACCAGAATTCATGAAAGAATTGATATCTGCAGCAAGAATCGGGCGAAGTCTTGGTGTGCACCTAATTCTTGCTACTCAAAAACCGTCAGGACAGGTTGATGAACAAATTTGGAGTAACTCCAAATTCAAGTTGTGTCTAAAAGTACAAAGCCCAGAGGACAGTAATGAGGTAATAAAATCTCCGCTGGCTGCTGAAATAAAAGAGCCAGGAAGAGCATATTTGCAGGTTGGCAATAATGAAGTTTTTGAACTTTTTCAATCTGCATATAGTGGCGCACCTGAATCTATTGAGGAAAGCTCAGTCAAAGAGTTTGTTATCAATGAGGTAAGTGATTCGGGTAAAAGGTATCCAATTTATATTCAAAAAAAGAATAATACAAACTCAACCGGCATTACACAACTGGATGCAATAGTTGATTATGTGTCTGAATTCTGCGATAACAAAAAAATTTCAAGATTGCCCAATATTTGCTTGCCTTCACTTCCAGAACGAATTAACTATCCAGATAGTGATAATTATAGTATCTCACAAGTTAATATAGGATTGTATGATGATCCAGATAATCAAATTCAAGGTTCGGCGTTTATTAACTTAAATAATAACACCTTAATTATTGGTTCGTCACAGACAGGAAAGACTAATTTGCTTCAAGGCATGATTAGGACTTTATCTGCAAACACATCACCATTAGAAACAAATATATATATAATTGACTTTGGATCAATGGTACTGAAGAATTTTGAAACCTTAAAACATGTGGGCGGTGTAGTATGCTCTGCTGAGGATGAAAAATTAAAAAATTTGTTTAAACTTCTGTTTGCCGAAATCAGCAGCAGAAAAGAAAAACTGGTTTCTTCAGGAGTAAGTTCATTTGCTTCATATCTTGAAGCAGGAAATGAGGATATGCCTCATATTTATCTCTTTGTAGATAATATTACAGCATTGATGGAACTTTATTTAGAGGACGATGACAGCCTGCTCAACATTATACGAGAAGGCGTGTCTGTAGGTATAACTACAATTGTTGCAAATGCTCAAACGTCAGGAATTGGTTACAAATATTTGTCCAATTTTTCAAATAAAATTGCTTTTTATTGTAACGATTCATCTGAATACATTAATGTGTTTGATCATGCTACAATTCATCCCGACAATGTTCAAGGTAGATGTGTGTTTGAAAGTGATAAACAGGTATTAGAATGTCAAACATATATTGCATTTGATGGTGAACGAGAAATTGAAAGAGTAAACCATATGAAAACATTTATGTTAGATGTAAATGCAAAACATGGCGAAACTTGGGCAAAAGCTATCCCGTATATACCAACCATACTTGATATTAATGAAATGTGGAACTATATTGACGGAAAAGCGAAAGCTTATAAAGTTCCTATAGGACTTACATATAGTGATGTTGAACCATTCTATCTAGATTTATCCCAGCTTGGAATAATGGGAATATGTGGCAAAGAAAATACCGGGCATCGAAATTTTGTTAAATTACTATTATCTTGGTTTGAGACACATAACACATTATTGCCAGTAAAAATCACAGTATTTGATGATGTGGATAGGAAACTTGATTTTATCAAGTCAAATCCTTTAGTAGAAAAGTACACATTAGATACAAGTCTGGTTAAAGAAACACTGGAATCTTGGTATGACATCCTTGAAAAAAGGTATAACAATCTTCTTGAAGATGGCAATAGCGAAAATGATAGTGAATTATTGCTTATGATCGTTCAAAACAATGATGTAGCAAAATTCATTAACGATGATTTTGATCTGTTGGACAAGTTTAATGAAATCATGTCAAGATTCAAAGGCTTAAATGTAGCATTTTTATTTACTAATTTTGTTAATGCTTCATTGCCATTTGATGCACCGGAACCATTGCGCCAAATCAAGCAAGATCAACACATTATTTATTTTGAAGATTTGGATAATCTCAAACCGTTTGAAGTTCCGTATGAAGATATAAGAGCAAATCGTAAAAAGTTAGAATCCGGTGATGCCTATTATATTAGAGACAATATGGTAATCAAATTGAAATTAGTCAAATCCGAACATTAAGGTTTTTAATCAGTAAAACTGGTTTAAAAATAATTTTAATAAAAGGAGGTGTAAAAAGTGGCTAATCAGATTAGAATGACTCCCGCAACAATGAGAACAAGAGCCAGCCAGACTGATAAGCAGGCAGAGGCAATGCAGAATCTTATTAATACTATGGATAGACTTCTGACCACTCTCAAAGGTGAATGGGAAGGCGATGCAATGAAGGGTTATGAAGATCGCTATAACAAGATTAAACCTTCATTTAAAAATGCAAAAGAGCTGTTGGACGAGATTGCCCATAATCTTAGGGAAACAGCTAAGATTGTTGAAGAAACTGACAAGAACATCGCAAGTCAGTTCAGAAAGTAGTTTGCAAATGGATTCGGCAGCAGAAGGCGGCTGCGGTGGCTTTCTGCTGTTGATGAAGTTGCATATTGGTTATTTTAATCATATTACGGAATGGGAGGTGCCGTTATGACTAAGCAAGAGGTTAATAACAATATTCGATACAATGAAAATTTGGTTCGGCAATATGAAAACACAATAAGTAGATTAAACGGGCAAATTAACACTCTCAATAGCGAAATACGGCAGGTTAACTCGCAGATAAGCCAGCTAAACACTAAAAAGAACAACCTTAACAATCAAATTAAGGAATTAAACCAATTAAAAACAAAATACCAAAAACTACAAACGAGTTTTTCAAACCGACAGAACGCACGTCTTCGTAAATTCACAGCTAATTTTTCTCGTAATTTTAATGCAAAGTTTGTCGCTTCATATGTTAGCGGAATGAAATCTTTGTTATCTGGAAACGAGTATAAGAAAGCATATAACGGGTTGACATCAGCTATCAACACGATTTCAAATAAAATTAAAGCTCTGCAAAAAGATGTGGATTCACTCCAAAAAGATATAAACTCTAAAAATAAAAGTATAGAATCTAAACGGAGAAGCATTTCTTCATATCAGAGTCAGCTTTCAACTGCGAGGAGTAACTTATCATATCGCAGACAGAGAATTACATATTGGAAAAACCAATTAAAATATGCAACATAATTAGGGAGGAAAAACAGTATGGCAAGTAAAGATTTGATTGTTGATGATGATTATATTAATAGTATGGGCAATTATTTTTTGCAACAAGGTGAACATATTGACTCAATGATAAACAGTTATGTTTCAATAATGAGAACAACGAAAAACAAGGCTATAAGCTCAGGTGAAGTTTCAAAAGCCTTAGGAACATATATTACATATGCAAGCAAGATGAATAAACAAGTCGGGAAAATCTCAAAGAACACAAAAAAACTGACAAAGAATTTTTTATCACGGATTGATGCTGAAGATAAATATCTGTTTTGAGGTGCTAATATGGCAGAAATAAATATAAAAATAAAAGAAATTGATAATGCTATACAAAGTCTTAAATCTTTACAAAAGGAATGCAACGGGTTTAAGACTACACCACCGTCAACAGTTGGTGGCGGCAAAACCGTGAGTGAGTTAGAAGAGTTGGCAAATGTTTATAAAAATATTAACAATGATTTTTCTCTTTTGCTATCAAATACAATTTCGTTTTTGCAAAATGTAAAAAACAGTTATGTTTCAAGCGACCAAAAGGCAGCAAATAAGATTTTAAAATAATAACTACAATGTTTATTCATAAATAGAATACAGGCAATTAGGAAGCGTGGTGTTGTGAAGTGTATAGGGATTTTTCAGCCAAATCAAAAAATCAGCTTCTAAGTTTAGTTTCTCAAGTTGAAAATGAAAAGGTATCGAACTTTACTGATTGGGTTGGTGATAGATGGCTCGATTTTCAATCGTGGATTGGGAAATTAAATATTAGAAACTATCTGAACAATGTTAATGAATATCACAAAAAGGTAATTGATAAAAACAATGCTACAAAGAAAAGCATCGAAAACATTTTTAAAAATGTTGCAAGTGTAGACTTAACATATAGCGCATATTTCAGTCAAACAAAGTCACTACTTGAGCAGTGGCAAATTTATATTAGAGAAATGGGCTATATTGTTAATCCTTCAAATGGGTGCTTTAATGCTGACTTTACGAAAAAAACTCTTAGCAAAAGATTAGCAACTGTTTCTGAATTAGAGTTAGATGAAAATGCATTAAAAACGAAAGAAGAATTAACAAAAGATGTACTAAAAAAAGAATCAAAATTATTTAGTGGACTTGCTAAACTGGTAAAAAAAAGGGATAAATCTGCTTCTAATAATTTTGAACTTACCTCTTCTGCATTTTCTTATATTGCAGGATTATATACTTTTTATACAGCTGATTATAAAGATACTAGTGATATTGTTTCCGGTAGCCTTAAACTTACAAAAGACTCTACAAAGATGTTCAGTGGTGTGTATAAACATCTCGAAGGGAATCTTCTTGCTAAAAACACAAGCGTAATCCAGGCGGCTAAGTTTGGAAAGAAGTTTGGCAAAGGTGTCGGCATAATATCTCTAATCGGGAATCTTGCAGGATTTGGCGGAGAATCAATTAATACCTTTAAAACGTTAGTTAACGAAGATGCGGAAGGATATGAAAAACTTACAAGTGTAATGAAAAGCACTTCTGCAGGTACCGATGTTGCAAAATCGGTGTTCACTCTTAAATGGGGACAAAAAGTCTTGACAAGGGGTGTTACTGCAAAGTACCAATGGGGAACAACAGCGAGTAACGCTTCTAAGTTGAGCAAAGCAAATGCTATTGTTTCCGTCATTGGCGTTGGTGCAGATACAATTACTGGAATGGCCAATGCTTATGGTAAAGTTTCTGCAGATGGTGTAGTTGATTCGAGGGATTTTGGAGAGATTGGTATAAGAGGCTCGATAAAAGGTTTAACTTCTGTAGTTGGAAAACTGACATTTGGCATTACTGATATTGCAGGATTACAAGACAAATCTGATAAAATAAGCGATAATGTTATTAACTATGTTGATACAAAAGGCGCTGATTTTGTTAAAAGACATGATTATTCATCGCAATATGTCCAAAATGCTCAATTTTTAATGGATTATGCAGACGATACGGATAATAATATTGCGTTGAGAATAGGAGCTTCTGCAGTGGCTGGTACTGGTATGATAGGTGCTGTAATTATTGATGGAGTAGGAGATGGATGTAGTTGGGTTGGAAATAAAATTTCAAATGGTTGGAATACCGTTAAAAGTTGGTTTTAAGCTATTATAATAAATAAGAGAAAGGGTTTATAAGTATGTTTAATGAATTTTTACCTATTGGAAGCGTTGTCATTTTAAAAGGTGGAATCAAAAAATTAATGATAACAGGTTACAAAGTCGCTACTGATAATGAACCAAATCATTACTATGATTACATCGCTGTTTTCTATCCGGAGGGCTTTATCGGTTCGGATAACGGAATGTTATTTAACCATAGTGATATTAATGATATTGTTTTTAAGGGGTACGATAATCCTGAACGGAAAGAGTTCATAAGCTTTTTAGATGATGCATATAAGGAAGAACAAAATAACGAGTAATACCAAAATATTGCCACTGATTTACCTAAAAAAACAAGCAGATACATTTGTATCATGCTTGTTTTTTTAGTCGAACCAAATTTCAAGAAATCACTTGACAAATGAGAGTAAGTATAATATAATCGTATCACAAGGAACACGGTGTTCGCTATCAGCGAGGAGTGAATTAAATGGCAGCCAATAAGAAAAATGTGCTGAACCCACAATTATTGATAGATATAAAACAGTATATCAATGATTATTATACGGAAAACAATAAAACCCCTACTATTCGCACAATAGCAGAGGCTATGAATATCGGCAGCACAACGGCACACAAATATGTAAATCGCCTGAAGGAAACTGGCGAAATTGAATATTCTGCAAATCGTCACGGTTCCGAAATAAAAACCGATTATATCAACAAAGTTACCGAGAATAACATTATGATCGGACTTGTCGGTTCTGTATCCTGTGGACCACTCACATTTGCGGAACAGAACATTACTGATTATTTTAGAATCCCTGCTTCTCTTGTCGGTAAAGGCGAATTTTATATGCTTGAAGCACACGGCAATTCAATGATTAACGCAGGAATTCATAACGGAGATTATGTAATTATTAGGAAACAAAACACTGCTGAAAACGGACAAATTGTAGTTGCTCTTGAAGATGACGAAACCACCCTTAAACGCTTTTATAAGGACACAAAAAACAAGCGATTCCGGTTACACCCTGAAAATGATGAAATGAACGATATATATGTTGACGAAGTTATTATTCAAGGTATCGCCGTAGGAGTATATCATAAGTTTGAATAGAGATGATTTGAAATGGAAACTGATTATTGGAATCAAGTATCTACCCCAAGACCTAACCCACCGAAACCAAAAATTGCAGTTAAAACAATCCTCTCTTGTAATGAACAAGGCATAATGACGCCTTTAGTAATCTTTTGGAAGGACGGAAGCAAGTTCAAGGTGGACGAGGTTGTGGATATTAAGCCCCGTGGAATTAACACGATTCTTTACAAAGTCAAAATACACGGAAAACTAAAAGATTTATACTTTAACCAAAACAAATGGTATGTCGAGCAGAAAGGATAAGTGATAAGAAAATAGAACGGTAATTTGAAATTTGTGAATGATAAAAAGTGTAAATATAGATGACAAGCGATATAGTGAATAGACAATAGCCTTTAAATTGCCGGAAATCAAATACGATTATGTATCAAATAGTGTAAATGCCGGTAATTGACTATTCAATTATCGGTCATTTTATTCTATAAATGCAGGAGGTTTTATGAACAGACAAAAAGCAAGACTCGTCAGAACGCCAATTCATAAAATCCCTCTCGGAGAAACAATAAAAAAACCCGATGGTACTTATGCTCTCAGAGTTAAAAAGCCCAAAAGTAATGAATATGAAGAAGTACCAATGGATACTTTGATGTCCATTATGGTAAAAGAAGCCGAGAGAAGCGCACAGTAAGACGTAAGCCGATATGAGCTGACGCAGTGCGCAAAACTAAAAATGTCGAAGTACGAGCGAAGCCAAATTGAGCAGCGCCGCCACAAACATGAACGCACCATATATTAGTAGTGCTGTGTTGTGACGGCGCTTTTTATTAAAACAATAATTCTGTCAACTTAAAAATCTATTGAATTTGTGTCTCTTTTTGTTATTTTTATCATATTTTTTGTATTTATTTGTTTAATGAAGACAAATATGATTATTCTTGTGGAAATACCAAAAGAACAGGCAACACACCATATTTAGCCTAATAATGAAGATAATCGTAAAATTATTACAATATACAGAAAGTTGTTTTTTCAAAGTTAAACAAAAATATGTTATTTATGCTAAAAATCTACAGATTTATTTATAAAAGTAACATATAATATATTGAAAGGAATAGAGTCAAGAAAGGAGAAAAAATGATTGTAAAAGATGTAAAAAATAATACTGTTTGTATGATAGAACCTGATACAGGAATAGTATCACTAAAATATAAGGGACTTCAAGTGGATTTTGTACTGCCAATAGGCAGTACATATAGGGTTTTAAGAAACTCTACTGAAACAACAATATATCACAAAGGAGCCTCTGATTACAAAATAGAATCATCAATAAATAATAAATAATCCTTTGAGTTAGTACATGGCCTGGATAGACAAATGCACAATGCTTGTCTATTCAGGTTTTTTTATTAAAAATGGACGTTATTCGCCCTGTTAAACGGTTTTATTGAGGAGCAAAGTGAAAGCTCCACTATATAAATAATAATCTGGTGTTTTTGGATGCATACAGAAACGGCGGATACATATAGCAATAACTCCACATTGGAAAAGTTGTTATAGGTACCCTCTTTTTGTTGCGTCCTTTTATGTATCCGTCTGCTTTGCCAGAGCAGAAAGGATACAAAATGAAAAAGATTAGATACACTTTTGCTAACGGAGAAACATCCAAAATTGAAGTAAATGATGAGCTCGCTGCTGTTATCGCTGAATGCGACAGAGTTGAACACGCAAATGATGAAAAGCAGCGTTACCATTGTTATTCATTAGATGAGTGTGATTATGAAGGTGCCGATTTTGCTTGTGAGGACGAGGGATTTGAAAGATTATTTGAAGATAACAAAGATAGCGAAAAGCTATCTGTGGCGCTTACAAGTCTCACAGAGTGTCAGTTTTCTGCTGTTCAAGCGGTATTTTTTGAAGGCATGACGCAAGAAGAATATGCCAAAAGAAAAGGTATTAAACAATCAGCAGTATCGCAACATTTATCGGCTGCAATAAAAAAAATAAAAAAATTTTTTTAAAACTACTTATATTTTCACTTTGAAATCTGCGTATAGTGAAGGGGTTGTTTTCCATCCTCTTCACGAACCTTGAAAAGTGAATACCCATTCGTCAGTAACATCAATTCCAATGTTCTTTGAAAAAGGACAAGCCACTTTATGTGCCACGCCAAGACCTCTCCTTGAGAGTGAGCGATAAAGACACATATAAGTATAAGCCCGCAGCTTATATGGCGACGACAGTTGGAAGGATAATGGTACTCCCGTAAGGACAATGAACGATGACGGTTTATTCCATACGGCTCGGAGAGAACCTCGGAGGGGTGAGATTCCCGTGGAGCAGATTAGCACTCTGCCTGCTGACGACTTCCCAAGTGATATTCACTTGCACAAGGGGTGTCGAGGACAAATGTTGTGCGTATCCGTTTGTTAGTTTCATTTTAGCAATAGTCTGAGATTAACCGACGATATTACATAGCACTCATTTGTTCCGAATGGGTATTTGCACTTTCAAATAATACGGAGGTGTAAAATGGAAAATCAGAATTTAATCAAACGAGGCAGTATTTTTTACTATGATTTAGGAGCAACAGATGGCTCGGTACAAAGCGGAACAAGACCTGTAATGATTGTTCAAAACGATAAAGGAAACTTTTACAGTCCTACTTTAATTGTCGTGCCAATAACAAGTGTTCCTAAAAAGTTTTATATGCCTACCCATGTGTTTATCGGAACACAGTTCGGTTTGACAGAAGATTCAATGTTACTTGCCGAACAATTAACAACAATAAGCAAAGATAGTCTGCGAGAGTTTATAGGAGTGGCTACAAAGGACTTTATGAGGCAGGTTGACCGTGCGTTAGCGATAAGTATAGGGTTAACCCGAAAAAGCCGTAAAAAGACCTTTGAGGCGTGTCTATGTCCTACTTGCTTAAACAACTTTTTTGTAACTCACAACTATATCATCCGAAGGATAGATAAATTTCAAACAGAAAAAGACACTTGCACTTACTGTCAGCAGCGTCTTGGATATGATTACCGAATTATAGATAGGAAAGAGAGGAATACAGATGACCGTAGCAGCTGAAAAACGAGTATATACAGTTAGTGAAATAATGAGTATTCTTGATATAAGTCATTGTACGGCGTACGCTCTTATTAAATCCAGACAGTTCAAGAGCGTTAAGGTCGGCAAGGGATACAGAATATCAAAAAAGAGCTTTGATAATTGGCTCAATGAAAACGAATCCTGTCAATTATGCGATTAAAATAATCGCATAATTAACATACCTTTTTCCTTCCCGTATAATGTAGCCGAGCCTAAAGCTTGGCTACATTATATCGGAGGTAATATTATGGCAAAAACAAGTATGTCCGTTATGGAAATGGGCAAATCACTCGGCTTGAAGAAAACCGAATCCTATTGGTTAGTACATAAAAACTACTTTGAAACCCGTATTGTTGCGGGAAAAATGAGAGTAATGGTTGATAGTTTTGAAAAATGGTATCAATCACAAAAACACTATAAAAAGGTGTCTGAAAAAACGGAGGTGTGAAATGGCAGAAAAAAGAGTGTACACCGTTCAAGAATTAGTAGAAATGCTCGGAACAACAAGACAGTACATATATCAGTTAATAAATAACGGTTGTTTCAGAGCGGTAAAAGCCGGAAAGAGATATGTAATCATCAAGTCGAGCTTTGATGAGTGGCTTGATGGCAAATCCGAGGAGGTTTAATTATGGCATCAATCGTTAAAAGAAGGAATAAGTATTCCGTTGTTTATTATGTTACCGATAAGGATGGTAATAAAACTCAAAAATGGGAAACCTTTGAAAGTAATACAGAGGCTCGAAAAAGGAAAACCGAAATTGAGTTTCAACAGGAAAACGGCATATTTATTGTACCAACAGCAACTACCGTTGACGAACTTATCAATGAGTATTTTAAGGTTTACGGCGTTAATAAGTGGGCATTATCAACTTATGATTCCCGTGTCAGCCTTTATAATAACTATATCAAGCCATTTCTTGGCGATATGAAAGTAAAGGACATTTCAACCAGAACCATCAATAACTTTTATAGCAAACTACTAACGGTTCCTGCTGTGTCAAGTAAAACAAGAAAAGCACAAACGGAATATGTTACACCAAGCAGAGTTAAAGAGGTTCACAAACTTCTCAGAACGGCTTTTAAGCAGGCTGTGATCTGGGAAATGATTGGAAAAAATCCTTGCGATAACGCAATACTCCCAGCCTGCAAGCAGAGCAAACGAGAAATATGGGATATCCCAACCTTGCAAAAAGCAATGGAGGTATGCGATGATGATGTTCTCCGGTTGGCTATGCACATGAGCTTTGCTGCATCATTAAGAATGGGTGAAATGCTTGGCTTAACATTGGATTGTATAGATGTTAGCGATAAAGCGATTGAAGAAAATCGTGCTTATATCTATATTGAAAAAGAACTGCAAAGAGTTCGCAGAGGAGCTTTAGAAGCACTATCAGAAAAAGATGTGATTTATAAGTTTCCTGCTTGTATCCGTTCAACACATACGGTTCTTTTACTTAAAACTCCTAAAACTGAAACAAGCGTCAGGAAGGTGTTTTTACCGAAAACGGTTGCCTATATGGTTCAAGAGAGAATTAAGGAAATCGAAGAATGGAAGGAACTGTTTGGGGATGAATTTACAGATTATAATCTTCTCTTTTGCAATACGCTTGGCAGACCGATTGAAGGTTCAGTAATTGAAAGAGCAATGGCAAAACTGATAAGAGAGAATGATTTGCCGGAAGTTGTATTCCATAGTTTAAGGCATACAAGTATTACCGCTAAACTCAAATATAACGGTGGCGATATTAAATCAGTTCAGGGAGATTCTGGACACGCAAGAGCCGAAATGGTAACAGATGTGTATTCCCATATTCTTGATGAGAACAGACAGGCAAATGCAACCCGACTTGATACAATGTTCTATGGTAACGAGCCTGTTGAATCCAAACAAGATGATGATCCGATGGCACAAATAACAAAATTGCTTTCAAATCCTGCAACAGCAGAGCTGCTCAAACAATTAGCGAAAACAATGGCTTAATTAGCGAGGCACAATCTTTAATGATTGTGCCTTACTTTTATACATTATCTCTTGTATTACAACTTTTGGTGTGTTGCAATGCATACGAAAGCGGCTAATAAGATTACATATATTATTATGGCATTAGGTGGTAATGAAATAACATTATATGACAAATGACCTAAACCCATTTTCAAATTTGCTTGCTAATAGCCTGCTAATAAGAAGCAATAGTTTAAGGTAGAATTAGCAAGAAAAAGGTAGTAATGAAATAACATTACACTTGCACGAAAACCGCATAACTTAGCGATTTTTAGCAAAAGGTAGCGTCCAAACGACAGATTTGAATCGTACTCCTAAGCGAAAGGCCGTGGGTTCGAATCCCGCCAGGGACGCCAAAAAACGCCGAGAAACACTGGATTTTTCCAAGTGTCCTCGGCGTTATTTTTTTACACATCCGGTGAAAAACTGTTAGCATGCTAACAAAAACACCTTACGCAACTTGCACATTAGCAATCCCATAAGAAACCACTCTCTTTTGAGTTCAACGCCTCCTTGCTAACAATTGTTAGCAACAATCGGAGCATCTTGCTAACAAAAATGCCCTTTTTGCTAACACCAGCGTTATGACACCTCAAAACCTTGCAAACAATGCATGGCAGATGATCCTCTGTTCGGCGCGTTATAAACTCAACCTCTCATTGATTTATTCCCATATTCACAAGCTCCTAAACGCTCTTTTCAATTTGGAAATGGTCAATAACTAATCCAAATGAAGCCCAAATCTTTATCTATCTGCTCGGTCTAATCCGAGCTTTTTGTTTTTCACTTCTTTATTCTCCATCTCATGGTTCTCGATCCGAGGTTAGCTTCGGCATCACCTTTGGAAATAATATATTTTCCATTTTTGCAAGATTCTACTAGCCCAATTTTTCATTTTTGTTTCCCAAAGAAGGTGAGAGGGTTCTTCAGAGAAACCTCACAAGCACCTTCAAAACCGAATACACAGGTAATCAGATACGTTCCCTGCAAGATGGGTGAATTCCTCAAGCCGAAGCCGTAGATGCGCCAAGACCTTCCGAAAGGAAGCGAGCGAAAAACATTTATACGACGATAATCCGGGTAGCTACCGGCAGGCGATGACCATTGCAGCGCGGATAATGATACTTCTCTACGGAGCGGCTGGAGAACCCAGCCGGGGTGAGATTCCCATGAGCCTAAACGCTGATAGGCGTCTGATTGCTTCCCATAGCGTATGGGGGTTGAGAACGAATAATACGCATGACATATCAAAAGCACCGTCTCGGGATCGTCGGTGCAACCTTCATAAAACGATCCCACCATAAAAACAAAAAACGAAAGGAAATCAAAACCAACATGAAATACGCAAAAATCATTTCCATCATCAACCAGAAGGGCGGCGTCGGAAAGACAACGACCGCTTTGAACCTCGGCATCGGTCTTGCCCGCAGAAAGAAGAAAGTCCTGCTCGTAGACGCAGACTCCCAGGGCAGCTTGACCGTCAGCCTCGGCGAGCATGATCTGGACAGCATCCATCTCTCGCTCGCTTCCCTCATGTACGGAGTTGTTATGAATCGACCCATCGACCCGCACGACGCCATCCTCCATAACCGGGAAGGCGTGGACTTCATTCCCAGCAACCATGAGCTG
This sequence comes from uncultured Clostridia bacterium, assembly GCA_937915775.1. GTDB lineage: Bacteria > Bacillota > Clostridia > Oscillospirales > Acutalibacteraceae > Eubacterium_R. The sequence continues at coordinate 63,086 of CALGGQ010000352.1, forward strand.
TCCGGCGTCAGCACCGCTTTGACCTCTCTCCCCAACCGCGAGTTCATTCTCAAAGCCGTGCTGGATTCCCTTCGGGAAGAGTATGACTACATCCTGATCGACTGTCTCCCCTCTCTCGGGTTGGTGGCGCTCAATTCGCTCGTCGCCGCTGACAGCGTAATCATTCCGTGTCACCCGGCGTACCTCTCGACGAAAGGGTTGAATGTTCTCCTTCGCACGATCTCTAAGACGCAGCGTGTGTTGAATCCCACGCTGAAGATCGACGGCATTCTGCTGACCTGTGCAGACATCTACACGAAGAACGCGAAAGAGATCATGCAAGCCCTCCGAGACAGCACCAGCGTCCGCATCTTCGATACGGTCATTCCCCGCTCGGTGAAGGTTGCCGAGTGCAGTCAGATGGGTGTCAGCATCTACAGGCATAATCGCACCGGCAAGGTCACCGCGGCATACGAGGATCTGATTGACGAGGTGCTGTCGTATGGCATCTAAACAGCGAAAGCCGATTGATCTCGGTCTGGACAATTACGAAGAATTGTTCATGAACGAGCAGGAGCGAAAAGAAAACCGTCTGCCTCGCATCTATGACATTCCTCTTTCCGAGATCGACGAGTTCCCCGATCACCCCTTCCAAGTTCGTATGGACGAGGACATGGATCAGCTCGTCGAAAGTGTCAAGGAGCGAGGCGTCATAACGCCGGTCACTCTCCGCAGGAAAGAGGATGACAGATACGAGACTGTTTCCGGTCACAGACGCATCAAGGCATGTGAGCTTGCGGGGCTTGAAACCGTCCCTGCGGAAATCAAAGAACTGACGAGGGATGAAGCGATCCTCCTCATGGTCGATTCCAACTTGCAACGTTCCTACATTCTCCCAAGCGAGAAGGCAATGGCGTACAAGATGCGTGTCGAAGCACTTAAAAGACAGCAAGGTGTGCGAACAGATTTAACTTCTGTCCCACTGGGACAGAAGTTGGAGTCGAGAACGACGAGAGAGATAGTTGCGGATAATTCTCCTGACAGCTATACGCAAATCCAACGATATATTCGCCTCACAGAGCTTGCCCCCGATCTTCTCCAAATGGTAGACGAAGGCAAGATCGCCATGCGTCCCGCCGTTGAACTGTCGTATCTGAACGACATCGAACAGCAAGACCTCATTGCCGCCATTGACGAGGCGGACGCCACACCTTCCCATGCGCAGGCGATCAAGATGCGGAACTTTTCAAAGGAAGGCAAGCTCAACCCCGAAGTGATTGAATCCATCATGATGGAGGAAATCGATGCCTTTGCACTCTCCCTGAAGGAAGATCCGAATAGACATATTTATCTCCGAAGGTATGTCAATACCGTGCGTCAGTACTTTGACTATATTCTAATCGACTGTTCGCCGAGTCTGGGGGTTATGACGCAGAACGCGCTTGTCGCAGCCGACAGCGTTATGATCCCGGTTGACCCGGAGTTTTTCGGCGCAGAAGGCGTCGAACAGATCGTAGCAACCATGAACGACGTGCAAAGGAACATGAACCCTGCTTTGTACTTAGATCGGAAGAGCACACGTCT
>CALGGQ010000353.1 GCA_937915775.1 uncultured Clostridia bacterium
TCCCCAATCCCCAATCCCCAATCCCCAATCCCCAATCCCCATTGTTTAAATATTTTCTTAATATTATTTATAACAAAATTTATTTTTTAATAAATAACTTTTATATTAAATTAAAAAAATAATTATTCAAATGGAAGCCACTAAAATGTCTCAAGAAGAATATGCCTTAGCTAATGATTATAACACTAATTCAGCTTTTCTTAATAGTGTTCTCCAGAAATTATCAAGATTAGATATTGAATTAAAAGGTCTTCAAGATATGTTCAAAGATTGCAAGACAAGTGCAGGAGACACCGAATCTCAAAGACAAGAAGTTGATGTAAATATTAATCATGAATTAGATATAATAAGAAAGGAATTATATACGAAATTAAATTCTATGCTTGATCAATTAAAACAACATCAAGTTCATCAACAAGCTGATGCTTTGAAATTGCAACAAGAAATTTCTACACTTAAAAAAGAAAAATTAGATTTATATCAGAAAATTAATGAATTACAAAAAAGAATACAAGATATGGAAATGACTATTGGTCAAGATCCCGGGGCTTTCAAAAATTAAGAATCTTAAAAAAAAATACTTATAATATATTGTCTTGAAGCATAAGAAATATATGCTATAATTAACATTAGCAATATATGGCTAACAAACCGGGACAAATGAAAAGGAGGAATTAATAGGTATGTTAAAGGTGCAAAAATTAATTTACACAGCAATAATGACGTGTATATTTGTTGCCGGAGTTTTGTGTATGCTCCCTCCGGTAATGGTTGCGGCAGAAACTGAAGGGAATTATGAATATGAGGAATTGACAGATGGAACGGTTGCTATTACCAAGTATAAGGGGACAGAAACCGAGGTTGTTATACCCGATAAGTTAGGTGGTAAGAATGTAACTGGCATAGGTATGTGGGCTTTTGATTTTTGTAGTAAAATAAATAGCATTACGATACCGAATAGCATAATAAGTATAAGCGATTATGCTTTTAGAAAATGCAGTGGACTGACAGACATCACGATACCGGATAGTGTTGAATATGTTGGCGACGCTACATTTAGAGATTGCACCGGTTTAACAAGCGTTACGATTGGTAACGATGTGAACAGAATTGGTGCTTATGCATTTTATGATTGTAAAGGTTTAGTAAGCATCACGTTACCGGACAGTGTTGAATCTATTGGTTATTGTGCATTTGCTCGGTGTCCCGGTTTAATGAACATTACTGTTGTTGAAGATAATCCGTACTATGACAGTAGAAATAATTGCAATGCTATCATTGAAACAGAAACAAACAACTTGATTATAGGCTGCCAAAACACAATGATTCCTAATAGTGTTACCAGTATTGGCAATAGTGCATTTCATGGTTGTACGAGTTTAACTAATATTACTATTCCTGATAGCGTGACAAGCATTGGCTATGATGTGTTTTCGGATTGTACCAGTTTAACTAGCGCTACGATTGGAAATAGTGTCACAAGTATTAGCGTTGAAGCGTTTTATTGGTGTACCAGTTTAACCAGCATCACGATACCTAACAGTGTGACAAGTATTGACTATCAGGCATTTTATGGTTGTACCAATTTAACAGATGTTTACTATACTGTTGACGAGGAAGCGTGGAACGCTGTTGATTTAGAAGAAGGCAATGATTGTCTAACAAACGCACGAATTCATTTTAATGTCATTGATGTTGAAAATCATTATTATGTTCAAAGCCTTACCCTTTCAACGTGTACTGAAAAGGGCATCAAAAAAATGTTCTGTGACTGCGGTTACGATAAAGAAGAGCTTTTATTAGCTACCGGTCATAGTTTTGTTGATGGCGTCTGCCAAAACTGCGGTATGGAAGAAGCAGATTGTATTGAATCCTCCCACCCGTATGAAAATGATTTTGATGATACGTGGATCATAAATAAACCGGAAGCGAAACGAATTGCTGTTACTTTTTCAGAGGATACTGAAACAGAAAGTGGTTATGACTATATTTACATTTACGATAATGCAGATAGTGAAATCGGCAAGTACAGCGGAACAGAACTGTCAGGTAAGCGAATTGTTGTTAAAGGTGACACGGTAAAAATCAGATTAACTTCTGATGGTTCCAGTACAGAGTATGGGTTTGCATTATCCAATGTAGAGAAGTATTATGAGAATTGCGACCACAATGGAACAGAAACCGAGATTAGAAATGCAGTAAGTGCAACTTGTTCATCAACGGGTTATACAGGAGATACTTATTGTAAAGAGTGCGGTGAATTTATTTTTGCGGGTGAGGAAATTCCTGCTACAGGAATGCATAACTATAGCAACGGCTTCTGTTCAGTATGTCTGAAAAAAGACCCGGAATATACTGTAGAAGTCATCAAAAATGGCGCGACGGAAACCGTTATTGAAAATGGTGGTGAAGTACAATATTTTGCTTATGTTCCATCTGAAAACGGAACACTAACATTCCGTTTATCAGGCGATGATGGCACCTATGGTTATCTATATGATGAAAGCATGAATGAGCTGGCGGGAAATGATGATAGTGAGGAAAGCAGTTTCTGTATCACATATGATTTACAGAAAGGAAAAACATATTATTTAGCTTGCCGTTTTTATTCATCAAACAGCACCGGCACAATTCATCTTACTGTTGCATTCTCTTCCGATGTGCATATCCACACCTCGAAAGCGGCGGTGAAGGAAAAGGTAGTGAATGCTACCTGTACCACAGCCGGTTCGTATGATTCCGTCGTATATTGCGCCGGTTGCGGACAGGAACTCTCCAGAAAGACCGTAACCGTTGCTAAACTTGGTCATAGTTTTAAAGCAGTTGTTACTGCGCCGACGTGTACTGCACAAGGCTACACCACGCATACTTGTACAAGATGCAACAGCAGTTATAAGGATACTTATGTGGCTGCCCTCGGTCACACGCCGGCAGCGGCGGTCAAAGAAAATAAAATTGCTGCGACCTATACCAAGACCGGCTCGTATGACAGCGTGGTATACTGCTCTGTATGCGGTGCTCAAATCAGCAGAAAGACAGTTGTTGTTGCCAAACTACCGAAGGTCAAGAACACGCTGACGGCAAAGGGTAAAACGGTAACGGTGAAGTTTGCCAAGCTCAAGAAAAAGAATCAGACGGTTGCCCGTAAAAATGCTATTACCGTCAGTAAGGCGCAGGGCACGGTTACCTATGTAAAGGCAAGCGGTAATAAGAAAATCACCGTTAACAAAAAGACCGGCAAGATTACCGTTAAGAAGGGCTTAAAGAAAGGCACCTACAAGGTAAAAATCAAGGTCACTGCAGCAGGCACAACGAAATATAAAAAGGCTACCAAAACAATAACGGTGACCATTAAAGTGAAATAAATAATCATCGGGGTTGTCTTACAGAACTATGTGAGATAGCCCCTTTTTATGCTTTTTTGGGCAACCCAACCGATGGTTTGTTTACTTTTCGGGTGCGATTTGCTATGATAAGCGCAGGAGGTGAGAAAATGAATCAGCTATACGTTGGCATTGATGTGAGCAGCGCAAAGAACGCCGTTTACCTGATGATGCCGGACGGAAGCAAGCACAGCAGTTTTTCCGTGCAGAACAACCTCGGCGGTGCTAAACTGTTGACCGAGAAGATCGTGTCGGCCCTCACCGAGCGGGACTTATCCAGCGTGACGATTGGAATGGAAGCCACCTCGGTCTACGGGGATACGCTGGTCTACGCGCTCCGTGAGGACGGGCGTCTCGGACGCTTTGAACGCAAAATTCACGTGCTTAATCCAAAACAGGTCAAC
>CALGGQ010000354.1 GCA_937915775.1 uncultured Clostridia bacterium
CCGCTGGAGGACAATGAAATTCCGCTGACCAATTCCCTGCTGCCGATACTTATCTTTATCAGTCTGGAAATTCTGGAATCCGCCGTTTCGCTGAAATCGCAGCGCTTCCGCGACGCGCTGGAGGGCAAGCCGATTTTCATTATCAAAAACGGAAAGCTGAACCGCAGCGCGCTCAAGCGGCTCCGTCTGACGCTCCACGATGTGCTCGATAACCTGCGTCAGCAGCAGATTTTCGATATTGCCGAGGTGGAAAACGCCATCGTGGAAACAAACGGCAAAATTTCGATACAGCCGAAGGCTGAAAACGCCGTGATTCCCGTCCCGATTATTGCCGACGGCGAAATAGTAACGGAATACTTTGGCGAGGAAGTCATCAGCGCTGACAGGATTAAAAGCATCGCGGCACAGCAGCAGCTGAACATTGAAACTGTTACCCTGCTGACCGTGGATGAAAACGGGAACACATACGTTATCAAGGAGGAGGAAACACGATGAAACGCATCTGGCTTGCCGTTCTGTTTCTGACGCTTGCTGCGGCAGTCTGTATAACCGACCAAATCTGCGTAAGCACCTTTTATAATGAAATGAGCGCAAAAATACAGCAGGCGCAAGCATATGAAAAAACAGGCAGCGAGCAGCTGCCGGCAGCGATTGACGATATCAAAAGGTACTGGGATGAAAGAAATGACAGGATGTTTATGCTGACCCACCACGGCGCGCTCAATGAGCTGTCCGCCGTTATCCGCTCGCTGAACACCGAGCAGCTTGACAATCGGTTAAACGAAGCGGCGGCGTGGCTCACGGTGTTTTATGAAAACCAGCGCATCACCTTTGCTAATATCTTTTAGGCGGTTGCAATACCGTCTGTTTTTTTGTATAATGGCTAAGAGGTGATACGATGATATTTTTTATTCTGATACTCCTGCTGATTATTTTCAGCGCCGCTAAGGTATCGAAGCCCCATGAATTCAACACCGATTACATAGACAGGGACGCGACCAATAACATCAAAGGCATCTTCGTCCTTCTGATTCTGCTCAGTCACGCGAAAAACTATTTCACGCTTGACGGCGTGTATGACGAGATGTACATGGCGGTGCAAAATCACCTCAACCAGATGGTGGTGGCGATGTTCCTGTTTTACTCCGGCTACGGCATTATGGAACAGATTAAAAAGCGTGAATTTGCCTACATCAAATCCATTCCGACCAAGCGCTTCCCCAACCTGCTGCTGAACTTTGATATCGCAGTTTGCTTGTATATTGTTCTCTGGCTTGCGCTCGGAAAGACGTTGACCTTCAGCCAGATTTTGCAGGGGCTGACGGCGTGGAACGGCATCGGCAATTCGAGCTGGTACATCTTCGTCACCTTCGTTTTATACATCATCACCTGCCTGTCGTTTTTCTTCATCAAATGGTCGGACAAAAGGGCGGTCAAATTCATCGGCGTTGTTCTCGTCACGGCGCTCACCGCGGTTTTCATCTTCGTTCTGATGCGCTACACCGCCAAAGAGCGTTTCTGGTATAACACGGCAATTCTTTACGCGCTCGGCTTCTGGTACTCCTTCTTCAAGGAGCAGATTGAAAAAGCGCTGATGAAAAACGATATCATCTACTTTACCGTGCTTGCCTTACTGACGGGCGGCTATATCTACACCTATCTGCACCGCTGGGACCGTTTTCTCACCTACGAAATCTGGGCGATACTATTCACACTTGGCATTGTTCTCATCACCATGAAGGTAAAGATTGAGAGCAACCTGCTCAAGTGGTTCGGCGAGCACATTTTCAGCATCTATATCCTGCAGCGTATTCCGATGATTATTTTCACTGAACTCGGTATTGCCGAACGGCACCGCTATATTTTTATCATTATATCTATTTTTTTGTTGTTAACTTTTAAGAAAATGATATTTTTTCTTTTGATATATAGTTTTTTGAATATAAATTATCTTGTAGTTATTGAC
>CALGGQ010000355.1 GCA_937915775.1 uncultured Clostridia bacterium
CATCCAAATTAGAACTTGCCGAGAAAGTCGTAGCTATCAACCGTGTATCCAAGACGGTTAAGGGCGGTAGAATTTTCAAATTCTCCGCGCTCGTCGTTGTGGGTGACGGCAACGGTCTTGTCGGCTTCGGAATCGGCAAATCAGGCGAGGTTCCGGATGCTATCCGCAAGGGCATTGAAGATGCTAAGAAAAACGTCATCAGAGTTTCACTCAGAGGAACCACCATTCCTCACGAGATTACCGGTAAGTTCGGCGCAGGCGAAGTAATTCTGCTGCCGGCTCCCAAGGGTACCGGTGTTATTGCCGGCGGTCCGGTGCGTGCCGTTGTTGAGACGGTAGGTATTAAGGATATCCGTACCAAGGCAATCCGTTCTAACAATCCTTGCAACGTTGTTCGCGCTACCATCAACGGTCTGAGCAAGCTCAGAACGGCTGACGAGGTTGCCGCAGTAAGAGGCAAGACTGTTAAGGAAATCGTAGGTTAAGGAGGGGTTTGAAATGGCAGATGTAAAAATCAAGCTCACCAAGAGCTTAATCGGTGCAAAAAAGGACCAGATTGCCACCGCCCACTCACTTGGTCTTCGTAAAATCGGCAATACAACCATTCAGCCTGATAACGCTCAGACACAGGGTAAAATCAAGAAGATTTGTCACCTTGTGACGATCGTAGAAGAATAAGGGGAGGGCAAAAGAATGAAATTACATGAACTTTCTCCTGCAGAGGGCTCCAAGAAGGCTGTCAAGAGAATCGGACGCGGCCCGGCTTCCGGCCAGGGCAAGACAGCGGGCAAGGGCCAGAAGGGTGCAAAATCCCGTTCCGGCTACAGCAGACGTCCGGGCTTTGAAGGCGGTCAGATGCCCCTTCAGAGAAGACTTCCCAAAAGAGGTTTTAACAACATCTTTGCTACCGAGTATGCAACCGTAAATGTTTGCGACCTTGAAAAGTGCTTTGAAGCAGGCGCAACCGTAGACGCAGAAAGCCTGAAGGCTTGCGGTCTTATCAAGAAGCCGCTCGACGGCATCAAGGTACTCGGCAGAGGCGAGCTGACGAAGGCGCTCACCGTTAAGGTAGCGGCTGTCAGCGAAAGCGCAAAGGCTAAAATTGAAGCAGCAGGCGGTCAGGTGGAGGTGCTGTAAATGATAAAGACAATCATTAACGCATTTAAGGCTCCTGATATTCGCAAAAAGCTTCTCTTCACTGCTTTTATCATCCTCATTTTCAGAATCGGTTCGGTTATCCCCGTTCCGTTCCTCAACGTTGTTGATGAAATTGACGTTGGTAAAGGCAACACAGTATTAACGTATCTGAGCTTAATGACAGGTAGTGCATTCACATACGGAACGATTTTCGCTATGTCCATCACTCCCTATATCAACAGCTCGATTATTATGCAACTTCTCGGCGTAGCCATCCCCGCTCTTGAAAAGTTACAGAAAGAGGGCGAGGAAGGAAGAAAGAAGATTAATACCATCACGAGATTTGTGACCGTTGTTTTAGGTCTGCTTCAGTCTCTTGCCTATTATTTCTTCCTTCGTTCCAACGGCTATCTGATGACAGCAGCGGACGGCACAGCCTTCACGGGCTTCGACGCAGTTTTCCAGGCAGTGGTTATCATCGCTGTTCTGACTGCCGGCACTGCCGTCATTATGTGGCTCGGTGAGCAGATTTCCATTCAGGGTATCGGCAACGGTATTTCCATTATCCTTTTTGCCGGTATCGTATCCCGCTTCCCGACCTTAATTGCTCAGCTCTTCGAGTACTGGAGAACAGGCCGTCTGGTTTACAGAATCCTTGTTCCCTTCGTCATCATCGCATTCCTGCTGATGATTGCTTACATCGTACTCGTAGATAACGCTGAGCGCCGTCTGCCGATTCAGTACTCCAAGAGAGTGGTCGGCAGAAAGCTGTACGGCGGCCAGAACACTCATATGCCGATTAAAATCAATATGAGCGGCGTGCTGCCCATCATCTTCGCATCCTCTATCCTTTCACTCCCCGCAACGGTTCAGATGTTCCTGAAGAATCAGCCGGCAGAAGACAGCTTCTGGGGCAAGTTCTTTGCCGTTTTCCAGGGTGACAGCTGGTGGTATGCACTGATGTATTTCTTACTCATCATCTTCTTTGCTTATTTCTACAGTACGATTCAGTACAACCCGATAGAAATGGCAAAC
>CALGGQ010000356.1 GCA_937915775.1 uncultured Clostridia bacterium
AGTTCAGACGTGTGCTCTTCCGATCTTCTATCTTTGCCTGCAGTTTTTTTGCAAAAAGTAACAGTTCGTAAAGCCTGTCAGCAACAGGCTTTTCCTCATTTTGAAGGATGGCAAACGCCTGCCTTCTGGTGCTTTTCAGCGTAAAAAACAGTTCGGCGTCAATATCGTTGAGCGACGGTAATTCGTCGTTAAGCGATTCGTCAAAGGTCAGATGTCCTTTAAGATTGTAAATCAAATCCGCTGCAACGGGACAGGAAAAAGAAATGCCGATTTCCCGTGTTCCGCCGAAATCGTAGATAAAGCGCGGGAACGTACGGCAGGTATACGGCGTATGCTCGCCTCCGATGGCAATGTGCATATCGCAGAGATTTTCATCATTCAGAAACGGGCAGCGCTTTTTGGCAGCAAGCGTAAAAATCGTGTTGCCGAATTCGTCCTTATCCAGCACGCGGTCAATGTGCTGTTTCATCTCCAAAGAGGGCTCGAGCGTTTGGTAATACGCAAGCGATGCCTCATCGGCATCCACCTCCCATCCCTGACAGCAGGAATCGGGACAGGCGCCGGCAATGCACTGAAAGTCCTTATAATAACTCGGTTGAATAATCCTCATATCGTATGCTCGCTAAGTAATTATTTTTATATCGGTAATCGTCCGAAACATCACGGATAACCTGAATTTCAGGCGGTAGCTTATAGTGCTGGAATTCGCTTCTCAGCTCTAATTCAAGCGTTGCTTTATCCTGCCAGAAATCATAAACGTCCAGCTCAAAATACTGCCGCTTATAAATAAAGCAATAGCGCTTTTTGCGGATAGCATGCTTTGACGGGTCGGCAAGCTGTAGTAATTCCAGGTATTTTTCCTCGGAAATACGGTTTTCTTCCTCATGCGCAACGGTGCCGGAAATGCGGGATTTAAACGTTTCCACATATGTTACGACACCGTCGGCAACACGTTTTCTGATTCTGTGCGAACCCTCCCTGCAAAGCAGATACACCTGCTCCAGCTCGGAACAATACGGATGGTATTTTTGCAGTAATGCAAAGTTCGGAAAGGCAATCAACAATTTCTTTTCGCATTCGATATGACTGAACACGCAATCCAGCTCCGCTGTCAGCTCGTCCGTTGTCTTGACACAGCGCAAATGCGGATGCCCTGTCCAGTATATCACATCCTGTTCGCTATAAGGTGCAAGCAAAAAAGCAGCATCATAAAGCTGCCACTCCTTTGGGGTCACAACCGTACCCGACGGGAGATAGCTGATGCTGCAGTCATCGTGCTCATATGCTGTTTTAGTTTCGGAAATAACAGCAATTCTCATTAGCAGTTTTCTTTATCCTTCATTTTACGGCACATCAGGCGAGCCGCTTTATAAATGTCGCCGCAGCCGAGCGTAATCACAAGGTCGCCCTCCTTGGCATTGGCACAGACATAGTCGCTGATTTCCTCAAACGTATCAAGCTGAACGGCGCCGGGAATTTTTTCGCTTAAATCCGTTGCCTTGATGCCGATGGTATTCACCTCACGAGAGCCCATAATCTCGCTGATAACGCATTTATCCGCCAGCTGAAGCACCTCAACGAACTCGTCGAGATGGTCGTGCGTACGGGAATAGGTGAAAGGCTGGTGCACTGCCCACACGCGCTGATAACCCATTGTTTTCGCCGCTTCCAGCGTAACACGGATTTCTGCCGGATGATGGGCATAATCGTCTGCAAAGGTCACACCACAGTACGTTCCGAGCATTTCAAAACGTCTTGCCGCACCGCCGAAATGCAGCAGCGCTGCAACGATTTTTTCCACCTCTGCTCCGCTCTCATAGGCTGCCACAAAAGCACAGAGAGAGTTCAGAATATTATGACTTCCGGGCACGGATAACACAACTTTAGCAACAAATTCATCACTGTGCCATACCTCGTATTCACTACGGAAACCGCCGGGAATAACGATGTTTTTCGCTGTCCAATCGCAGCTCTCCTGCGTACCGACGGAAATCAGCTTTTTACCCTTGATGTCCTTCATAACATCCAGCGTGTTTGCGTCGTCACCGTTATAGATAACGGTTTTCGTCGTTAAATCGGCGAATTTGCGAAACGCCGCTTTGATGCCGTCAAGGTCGCCGAAGAAATCAAGATGGTCCTCGTCCACATTCAGTATCACGCTGATGTCGGGATTCATATGCAGAAACGTATTATTAAATTCACAGCTTTCACACACGAAGTTTTCACTGTCGCCGTATCTGCCGTA
>CALGGQ010000357.1 GCA_937915775.1 uncultured Clostridia bacterium
CGAATGCGGCGGCGCCGGTATTGAGATGACCAAAATGCTGACAGCCGACTACCGCAAGGAGCTTGACACCATCTTTAATTTCGACTTTCTGATTAACCAGGGTCACAACAACTACGATTATTACGAATTCAGCCTTTACAAAGCAATGGAGGAATTTGAGCGTTATCAGACGCAGCTGACCGACCACTGCTGGCCAACCGTATTCTTTGAAAATCACGATAATCCGCGTATCGTTGCCAAGGTGGATAAAAGCGGTGCGTTCCGTGAGGATATTTCAAAGGTCTGCGGACTGATTGAAATGACGCTGCGCGGCACGCCGTACATCTATCAGGGACAGGAAATATCGATGGGTAACGGCGACTTTGAAAGCATTGACGAAATCGATGACCGCGAGGCTATCGGACACTATAACGAGTTGATTGAAAAAGGCAAGAGCGAGGACAAGGCGTTCTTCCGTGTTAAAACCGGTACGCGCGATAACGCCCGCACCCCGTTCCATTGGAGAGATGCGGAAAACGCCGGTTTTACCGAAGGTAAGCCATGGCTGCGTATCACCTCGGACTATGTGCGCTACAATGCTGAGGACGAAGCGAATCGCCCCGACAGCGTACTGAATTTCTATAAGGAAGCCATCCGTTTAAGAAAGGATCACGAAGCGCTGGTTTACGGCGAATTCAGACGGGCGGAAGGAATTGACGCGCCTCTGTATTGCTACTACCGCGAATACGGCGACGAGCTGTATTTCATCGAACTGAACCTCGGCAAAACGGCTGCCGCGCACCCGCTTGACATCGGCAAAATGGAACTGCTACTTTCCACACGCGATGACAAATCGGATAAGCTCAGACCGTATGAAGGCAACATCTACAAAATCAGATGATACAACACATAACAAAACGGGTAAAGGCTGACAACCTTTACCCGTTTTTCATTATGATAATGATTATGCGTTTAACTCCTTGCTGGTGAAGGAATACGGCAACAGTTCCTGCAGGGTGTATTCCCTGACGCTTCCCTTATCGTCACAGCAGATAAACGTCAATCTCACCGAATTCGGCAAGTGCCTGACGGCACACACCGCAGGGCGTAATGGATACATCACTGCCGCAAACGCAAATCGCATCAAAGCCGCGTTCGCCGTAAGAGAGCGCGCTGCCGAGCGCTACCCGTTCCGCGCAGACACCCGCTCCGAAGGCGGCGTTTTCAAAATTGCTTCCCTGATAGATTTTGCCGCTGTCTGCCAGCAGCGCAGCGCCTACCAGATAGTTGGAATACGGCGCATAAGCATTTTTTCTCGCTTCGGTTGCGATAGCAATCAAGCGTTCTTTTATCGTGTTATCCATCATCTTAATACCTCTTGTCTTTGGCTTAACGGATGAAATGCGTCGGCGTCCACGGTTCTTTTTCCGGGATGCCGTATTTTTCTTTGCCGAGGGCAATGGATTTCATCAGAAAGCTCATGTTCCGCGCGAGTGTTCGCATGGTCTGCAAGCCTTCAGCATCCTGGGCGGCCTCGCCAGGCGTGCGGCCGTGAACGCTGTTCCAGTACTGGCTGGAGGCGATGGGCATTTCGCTGATGGTAAAATATTTGTTAAGCACGTCAAAGCTGGCGGAGGCGCCGCCGCGGCGACATACGGCCACCGACGCGCCGACCTTCATCGTTTTGTCGAAGGGTGTGCTGTAGAAAAGCCTGTCCAGACAGGCAACGAGGCTAGCATTTGCTGAGGCGTAGTAAACCGGAGAAGCAGCGATGAGACCGTCCGCCTCCTCAAACTTGGGAGCCAGCTCGTTGACCACGTCATCGAACACGCATTTCCCCTTTTCGCCGCAGCCTCCGCAGGCAACGCAGCCTCTTACCGCCTTGTTTCCCACCTGACAGACCTCGGTCTCTATGCCCTCCTGAGCGAATACCTTCACCATCTCATCTATTGCGAGGGAAGTATTACCATTTGCTCTGGGACTTCCGTTAAGTATCAGTACTTTCATTGTAATTCTCCTTTATATAGTAACGCCACTGACGTTCCTGACCGTTATATCGTAATATTACATTATCTGCGGAACATGACCTCAAACATGAAGCAGAGAGGGCGGAAAGAAATCCGCCCCCGCTCCCTTATGTTTCAGAATTATTACCATTCTATCATCCAGCTGTACATACCCTCGTACTGACGGGCGGAGCTGTTCCATGAGAAGTCCTGCTCCATAGCGCGCTGGACCATTTTATCCCACTGCTTGCGGTGGTTGTAGTAGATGTGCTTTGAGTAGTTGATGACTCCCAGCATCTCGTCGCCGTTGTAGAGCTGCGGGATGCCGCGGACGGTGGCCAGCAGGC
>CALGGQ010000358.1 GCA_937915775.1 uncultured Clostridia bacterium
CCGATCTAGTGCATATATCCAGTTTTCAGTTTGACAACAATTATTATATCTTTCGATTATATTTTCCATCTGTTGTTCCCTTGATAATCCTGATATTGAAATCATAAGCGCATTTACATAGTTCTTGTAATTCTCTGAATTTTTGAATTCTTCAAACATAATTTACCTCCGTTAACGACTTTGTTATAGCATAAATTGTAATATTTTTGTTATTAAAAACTATTAGTATCCGGTATTGTTCTCTTATGAATTAATAAAAGATTCTCGGCTACCTGTCCAAAACTCACAGGTATCACATATTTTTTTATCGGTATTTCTTCTCATATATACCTCCTTCCTGTTCATTTGACAAATACATTATACTTCAATTGAACTATATTGTCAAGTTCAAGTTAGCTGTATTATTTATTTCACTTGAAAGGTAAAATATAAGAAAAGGGGGAAAGATTATGGATACCATAGAAAGATTAAAACATCATATGGAATTGCGTGGTTGGTCGGAATATAGGCTTGCAAAAGAATCCGGTTTATCTCAATCTACCATTGCAAATATATTCAGAAGAAACACCCTGCCTTCTATACCTACTTTAGAAATAATTTGTAATGCTTTTGGAATAACTCTTAGTCAATTTTTTATGGATGATGAAAACAGTTCCTCACTATCAGAGGAGCAAAAAAATTTGCTGAAAAATTGGGGGAAGTTATCAAAGAGTAAACGAAGGGCATTAATAAATCTTATTAATGAACTCATGGATTAATTGTTTTGCGGAAAAAGATGCGTTATGCCAATTTCGTTTGCGTTATTTTGCGTTACTGTAATTTTAGGTATCAAAGTTGTATAACAAAGCCAAAGAATCCGATACACGAACCTGTGTATCGGATTCTTATTTTTTGAGAAACGCTTGCCCGTATGGGCGGGTGATGATATAATGGATACAATAACAAAAAGAGGTGATTATTTTGCAACGGTCAAAGTTTACCCTGAATGCGTTTTTGATTGTCGTGCTGGTGTTTTCCGCACTGATATTGCTGGTAACCGTCGGGCTGACCAATATGGCGGACAGAACGGCGATTAACGGCTATATGCCGATTGAGGGCACTGCCCTTTCCGTGCGCTATTCCTCGCTGGAGAAAAGCGGCATCTGCACGGGCGGCGAAAACAACGCCACGCTGCTGCTCGAGGGCAACTACGGTTACGACTGGGGCGCCGCCGTCAGCGGCAATACGCTTTATATCAACGAATACCAGAACACAACGCTCGGCTTTATGCTGTGCCAACTGGATAAAATCAACACTGAAACGATGGAAAAAGAGGTGCTGTTTCAAAACGCAGTGCTGCGCGGCACCTGCCGGTCCGGCGAACTCGTGTGCGTAACAAACTATACGATGTCCTCCAACTATCCTGACACTAACGGACTGTGCCGCCTGTACCGTCTGGCGTCTCACACTGACAGCAACACGGTAACGGTGCTGTGGCTCGCGCCGGAAACGGGCGAAATCGTCTATTCCGTAACGGAGGAAAATACCGCGGACAGCGCGATTGAAAAGAAATACCTTCAGCATACGCTCGAGGAGGTGAAGGGATGAAATTCGGCATTGACGTTCCCAAAAAGCTGACGGGCGCTGACGTTTACGTCCGCGTACTGCAAATCACTTCCCTGCTCCCGATAGCATATCTGCTCACCATCCCGAGCTATATGGGTATTATCACCACGAACAACGTGCTGACAGTGCTGTTTGACGGCGGCATTTCGTGCCTGCCGCGGGCGGAAGCGCTGCTGCTTTCCCTCCTTTACCGCATCACATCAAGCGAATTTACCGTTATTTTCATCCTGCTTGGCTTTGCGCTGGCGTTTGGACTCATGATGAAAAAGCTGCTACATGGCAAAACGGCAAGAACAACCCGCTATGTGCTGATTGTCTGCATCATTCTTGACCTCATTTTGCGCCTGCTGCCGCTCTCCTTTAACGGCGTCTTTGCGCTTCCCTATGCTGTTGCAGGCATTACTGTCAGACTCATTTGCCTCGTTTTGGTGATATTCGATATCATTGCCGATAAAAAACAGGCAAAAGCGTAAAACGCTATTGACGACAGCAAAAAAGATTGTTATAATTTTAACAGACATTTCAATGTCAATTCAAATCAAAGGAGTACCATTATGAAATCTTATTTTAACCTTAAAGGACAGGTTGCTCTCGTGACAGGCTGCTCCGGCGGTCTGGGCGTACAGATGGCGGAAGCACTGGCAAACCAGGGCTGCAACATCGTAGCCGTTGCCAGACGTCTGGACAAGCTCGAGGAAGTTGTCAAGAACATTAAAGAAAAATACGGTGTGGACGCGCTCGCGCTGCAGTGCGACATCACGAACACCGACGTAGTAAACGAAACCGTTGCCAAAGCGCTGGAGCACTTCGGCAGAATCGACATTCTGATTAACAATGCCGGTACAGGCGCCGTGGCTCCTGCCGAGGATATCACCGACGAGCAGTTCGGCAACGAGTGTGATATCGACCTGTTCGGCTCCTTCCGTGTTGCCAGAGCCGTTGCCAAGCAGGCGATGATTCCCGCCAAGTACGGCAGAGTGATTAACATCGCTTCGATGTACGGTCTGGTCGGTAACAAGATTGCCGGCTCCGCTCCGTACCATGCAGCCAAGGGCGGCGTGGTTAACCTCACCCGTGCGCTTGCCGCAGAATGGGGCAAATACGGCATCACCGTCAACTCCATCTGCCCCGGTTACTTCTACACCGATTTAACCAGAGAGACGCTGAACTCCGACTTCTTCCAGCAGAACGCCAGAACCATGATTCCGATGGAACGCTACGGCGAAGAGGGCGAGCTTGACTCTGCCGCCATCTTCCTTGCGGCACCGGAAAGCAGCTACGTTACCGGCGTGAACCTTGCCGTTGACGGCGGTTACACCTGTATGTAATTTCGGCATTCGGAAATAAAAAAATATGATAAAACCCCTTGAGGTGCTACCTCAAGGGGTTCTTTTTTTGGTTATCAGACCGACGAAGCAATCACGGAATTATGCAACTTCCTTATTCGCTTCTGCTGCTCTTTCAAGAGCAAGCTTATGGTCTCTTGTGCCTACGAAGACATCCTGCTTGTAAGGATTAATCTTCTGCTCCTTCGCTCTCTTGATAATGTTAACGATAACGAGAACATTAACAGCGATAGCAAGGATAGCAACAACGCCCTGAGCCGTCGGATTGGCATCGCCGGCTGTCGGCATAAGGTTGGGATTCATTCTGCCCGTTGCATCGGTTGCAAAGAGAGCTGCATCCTTATAAACGGTCGGAAGAGTTGTGAATCTGGAGTGATTCTGGAAGCTCGGGAATACCTGAGCAAACATGCACCACAGAGCAAGGGTGTTCGCACGGTTCTGAATCCAGCCGCCCTTGTTCCAGAAGGCGTTAGCAAAGGTCGGAGCAAGCAGAAGCGCAACGCCGCAGTACCAGGTGTGAAGCGGCAGGTTAAGATAAGTATACTCAAAGTTCCAAACATCATAAGCAAGGATGAACTGCCAGGTCATATCCGGCCAGAGCATATCCTTCTGATCCTTGGAGGAGTAGATGCTCCACCAACCGGTC
>CALGGQ010000359.1 GCA_937915775.1 uncultured Clostridia bacterium
GGTCTGTGAGCACGCGGAGGAATTCACCAAAACGGCGCGCTCAGCCAGCAAACTGACGGCTTTCTGCGATATGATAAAGCACTTTCAGGCGTGCGTGAATGAGGGCATGAAAATGTCCGATTTACTGCAGGAAATCCTGAATGAAACCAAGTATTTTGACTATCTGGTGGAGGAGGACCCACAGAAAGCGGACGACCGCAAAAACAACGTGCAGGAGCTGTCCTCCATGCTGATTAAGTATCAGGAGGAGGACGACGAATTTTCGCTCGATGATTTCCTCGAGGATGTGGCGCTGGTCAGCGATATTGACAGCTATAACGAGGATGACGATTGCGTGGTGCTGATGACGCTGCATTCCGCTAAGGGACTGGAATTTCCCGTCGTCTTTATTCCCGGACTGGAGGAGGGGATTTTCCCCGGCAACCAGAGCCTCTATTCACAGGAAGAGCTGGAGGAGGAGCGCCGTCTTGCCTATGTCGGCATTACGCGCGCCAGAGAAAAGCTCTACCTTATCAACGCCCGCCAGCGGATGCTATACGGCTCCACCAACCGCAACCCACTTTCCCGCTTCGTCAAGGAAATTCCGGACGAGGTTTGCGATGACCGCACGGTGAGAGATACCCGCGCCTTTAACACTTTTGCCAGGGCAGCCGCTTCGTCGTATGCTGCGGGAGAGGGCTATTCTCACGGCTTCGGCAAGCCGAAAACCGCCGCGAAATACGCGAAAAGCGTTTCTATCGGAGATGCTCACCGCTCCAGCGACGCGGCGCACAGCTTCGGTCCTGTCGGCAATACGGCGCAAAAGCCGCAGGTGCAGTATCACGTCGGGGACACGGTGAAGCATAAATCCTTCGGCACAGGCGTCATTCTTTCCTGCAAGCCGATGGGCAACGATATTCTGATGGAAGTCGCCTTTGATAAGGCAGGCACCAAAAAGATGATGGCAAACTTTGCCCGACTGGAAAAGGCAGAATAAGCTAAAAATACCTGCATAAGAACTTTTCACACAACCCGTACTCCTTCATAGAATGTATTGAAGCCACAACTTCAAATACTTTTATGAAGGAGTTTTTTGATGTCTGATTTTCCGATTCAAAACACAGGCGCAAGACGTATCAGCGAATCCGTTTGTATTGATACCAAGAGAATTTACGATTCCTGCGTCAGCAAGGATTGCCTTGAAAATTTAAGAGTGACCTTTAATGACGAATCACAGGCGCTGATTGACGCGGCCGACACGGTCAGAACCCGCGATGCCGATATTGCGGCGGTCAGTATTGATGTTGACGAGGTGCCGTTTAACAGAGGCTATTACAGTGTCACGGTGAACTTCTATTTCCGTCTGCGGTTTGATACTTATTCCTCACCCGGCGCTATGCCGCGCGTGGCAATCGGCTATGCCAATTTCGAGAAAAAGTGCATTCTCTACGGCTCGGAGGGCAAGGTAAAAATCTTCTCCTCGCCTGCCGACCAGCGTCGCAGCGACTGCCCCGAAGCGCCGAAATATACCAGCCCTGTTGCCAAGGTACAGGCGGTTGACCCGGTGGTGCTGGATACCGATGTGGTGGATATCTGCCATTGCCATCACCACTGCTGCACGAACTTCCCGGATTCCATCCGCGGCGTGCTCGGTACCTCCCGCTTCCCGCAGAATCCGCAGAAGGCAGTGCTTGTCACGCTCGGTCTGTTCTCGATTATTCAGCTCTCCCGCGATGTGCAGCTGCTGATTCCGGCGTGCGATTTCTGCATCCCCGAAAGAGAGTGTGCGTGCAGCGCGCAGTCACCGTGCGAGACCTTTCAGAACATTGATTTTCCGATTGATGAGTTTTTCCCTCAGGACCTTGAGGACAGCGATACAAACGGCTCAAATTGCTGTTGCCGATAACTGAACAAGCATAATAAAAAGGGAGGAGCGTCCTCCCTTTTTGTTATTTTTGCTTCTTGTCAAAGACGGGATACATCCGTCGGTACAGCGCGTTAATGCGCTGAAAATAGGCGGTGTCAATGCTGTCAATTGTCTCTCTTGTCGTGCGGAATGCCCAATTCTTTTCGGGCACGCCGGGCGTGTTCATTCTGGCGTCAGCGCCGAAGCCGCACATATCCTGCAACGCAATCACGGCGACGTTGGACGGGCTTTGCCATACCGTTTCAATAATGCTGCGGCACGAAGCGGAGTAATAGCCGCCCTCGCCCCACGGCTTGCTTTTATCAAAGCGGCAGTAATCAAGGGCAAAGCTGCGTTCCTCCTCGCTTGCCTCCCACAGCCAGCCGAGCAGCGTGTTGTTATCGTGCGTGCCGACGTAGTTAATCGAATTCGGCGTCGCGTTGTGCGGCAGATGCGAGGAATCGCCGTTGGGGTCAAAGCCGAACTGAATGACCTTCATACCGGGGAAGCCGGTGTCCTGCAGCAGCTTGACAACATCCTCGCCGAAAATGCCGAGGTCCTCCGCGATAATCGGCGCGTCCTTGCCGAACTTTTCAAAGACGGCGTTGAATAAATCCATTTTCGGTCCGTCCAGCCACTCGCCGACCTTGGCGGTTTCGCTCTCGGCAGGGATTGCCCAATAGGAAGCAAAAGCGCGGAAATGGTCGATTCTTACGGTGTCGTAAATGGCGAGCGCGTGTTCCAGACGGGACAGCCACCAGCCGTAGCCGTCCTTTTTCATCGCCTCCCAGTCATACAGCGGATTGCCCCAGAGCTGGCCGTTTTCGCTGAAATAATCGGGCGGCACACCCGCTACTTTTTTGGCGGTAAGCGACTTTTCGTCAATCAAAAACAGGTTGAGCGACGACCAGACGTCGGCGCTGTCCATCGCGACGTAAATCGGCATATCGCCGATGACGGCGATACCCTTTTTGTTCGCATAACGCTTGATTTCGTTCCACTGAAGAAAGAAGATGTACTGCACGAATTTCCAGAACGCGGCGCGTTCCTCGTAGTCAAACACGCTTTTGATGCAGTCAAAATAGCGCGCGTGCTGCTCGCTCCACTGCCACCAGGGCTTGCCGTCCTCCAGCTCCTTCACTGCCATAAAAACGGCGTAATCGGTCAGCCAGTGGTTTTTCAGCTCAAAGGCTTTGATGTCGGCGGCAATTTTATCGTCAATGCGGTAAAATGCCTTTTGCAAAAGGCTGAGGCGCTTCTCGGCAGCGAAGTCGAAAGCCGCGGAATACGGCGAGCCGTCATAGCAGTTTTCCTTGACCTCGTCCTCTGTCACCAAGCCCATTTCGCATAGCCCCTGCGGATTGATAAAGAGGTAATTGCCGGCAAAGGCGCTCGGGGAGCAGTAGGGAGAATTTGAGGCGTCGGGCGGGTTAAAGGGCAGCACCTGCCAGTAGGTAAAGCCCATCTCGCTGATACGGTCAATAAAATGAAGCGTATTCTCATCAAATACGCCGATACCGTACGGCGACGGCATCGAGCTGATGTGGAGCAGTACGCCTGCTCCGCGCTTTTTTAACATAGAATAACCACCTTGTGTGTCTTTTTTCACCGTTCATCATACCACTTTTCGACAGGTTTTTCAACCGTATTGTCATTCTATATAATATTACTTATTGAATTTAAAAATTATTAATTATTTTGTATATTGAAACTGTACTTTTCTTTTGTTATAATACACAATACGGGTTAGTATGTGAGGTGAAAAAAGTGGCTGTCAACGTAAAAAGAATATCAGAGGAGGAGCTGCGCGAGCAGCAGGCGTTTTCCGATAAAATCAGTGCCGTGCTTTCCTCCCGTTACACTAAGCAGCCGCTTGCCTGCGTCGTGACCTACGGCTGTCAGCAGAATGTGGCGGACAGCGAGCATATCAAGGGTATGCTTGCCGCAATGGGCTACGGCTTTACTGAGGACAGAAAAGCGGCAAAGCTGGTTATTTTTAACACCTGCGCCGTGCGCGAGCACGCGGAGGACAGGGTGTTCGGCAATGTCGGCGCGCTGAAGAAGTACAAGCTGGCGAATCCCGACGTGGTGATTGCGCTGTGCGGCTGTATGATGCAGCAGCAGCATATCGCCGATAAAATCAAGGCGTCCTTTCCGTTTGTAGATCTGGTGTTCGGCACGCACGTGGTGCACCGTCTGCCGGAGCTGCTCTATAAAGCTATGACCGGCAGAAGAAGGGTGTTTGAACTGCCCGATACCGACGGCGTGATTGCCGAAGGGCTGCCCGTGAAGCGTGATAATGACCGCAAGGCGTGGCTGCCGATTATGTACGGCTGCAACAACTTTTGCTCCTACTGCGTGGTGCCTTACGTCAGAGGGCGCGAGCGCAGCCGCGCGGTAAAGGATATCGAAGCGGAGTTTCAGCAGCTTGTCAGCGAGGGATACAAGGAGATTACGCTGCTCGGGCAGAATGTCAATTCCTACGGCAAGGATTTAGAACCGCGTGTGACGTTTTCGCAGCTGCTGCGCCGGCTGAATGCGCAGGAAGGCGATTTTCGCATCCGCTTTATGACGAGCCATCCGAAGGACTGCACGCACGAGCTGCTGGAAACGATGGCGCAGTGCGACAAGGTGGCAACCCACCTGCACCTGCCGTTCCAGAGCGGCAATAACCGCATCTTAAAGCTGATGAACCGCGGCTACACCAGAGAGAGCTATCTTGCGCTGATTGATGACGCCAAGGCGCTGATGGGCGATGCCTTGTCCATCACGAGCGATATTATCGTCGGCTTTCCGGGTGAAACGTATGAGGAATTTCTTGATACGGTGTCGCTCACAGAGGAAATCAAGGCGACAGGGTTATTCACGTTTATCTATTCACCGCGCGTCGGCACGCCGGCTGCCGCGATGGACGATCCCGTCAGTTATGAGGATAAATCCCGCTGGATGCGCGAGCTGCTTGCCGTGCAGGAGCGTATTTCCGCCGAGCAGATGGCGCAGCATGCGGGCAAAACGTTTAAATGCTTCGTCTACGGCAAGGGAAAACTGGGCGAGCATTATCTTGCCGCCAGAACGGACGGCAATCTGATTATTGAATTTGAAGGCGGCGAACGGTTAATCGGCACCTTCCAAAATATTAAAGTAACAGAGCCGCTTACCTATGTCTTAAAGGGTGAGATGGAACCGGCTCGGAAAGAGGTATAAGATGAGTTTAGAATCCGTATTAAGAGAGCTTGGTAAGGAAATTCAGGCGGACCCGAGATTTAAGGCGCTGCAGGACGCAGCCGCCGCTAACGACGCCGACGAGCAGCTCCAGCAGCAGATGCAGGAGCTTCAGCTGATTTCCCTGAAATATCAGCAGGAGGCAACGAAGGGCGAGGATGCCGATGAGGAGCGTATTGAAAAGCTCCAGCAGGATTACCAGGAGGTTTATAACAAGGTGATGGCAGGCGAGAATATGATGAATTATTCCGCTGCCGCCTCCGAAATGGAGCAGATGGCGCAGTATATCAGCGGCATGATCGGTCTGTTCTTCGACGGTCAGGACCCGGAAACCTGCGAGCTGCCGGATCCGTCCTGCACGCATGACTGCAGCACCTGCGGAGGATGCCACTAAGATTAATTCGGCATTCGGAGTTTGGAATTCGGAATGATGTAACACTGAGATGATTGGAGGAGGAAGCAATGGCGAAAAAGGGTGAGCTGTCACCGATGATGCAGCAATACTTTCAGGTGAAAAAAGAATACCCCGGCGTTATTTTGTTCTTCCGCCTCGGTGACTTTTATGAGATGTTCTTTGACGATGCCAAGACGGCGGCAAAGGAGCTGGATCTGGTGCTGACCGGCAGGGATTGCGGTCAGGAGGAGCGTGCGCCGATGTGCGGCGTGCCGTTCCACAGTGCAGACAGCTATATTGCCAAGCTGGTGTCGCGCGGCTACAAGGTTGCCATCTGCGAGCAGATGGAGGACCCGCGGGCTGCCAAGGGCATTGTTAAGCGCGATGTCATCCGCGTGATTACGCCCGGTACGGCGATTGAGGGTAGCATTTTAGAGGACGGCGTAAATAATTACCTTTGCGCCGTGTGCCGTATGGCGAATGAAACGGGCTTGTGCTTTGCCGATGTATCGACGGGTGAGTTCCATATCACCGTCGTCGGCAGGGAGGACGAGCAGGAAAAAATCATCAATCAGCTTTCGTCCTATGCGCCAAAGGAGCTGCTGGTCAATCCGGCGGCAGCCGAGCTGGACGAGGTGATTCGTTTTGCCGATGTTCGGCTGAATGCGGGCGTAGAGCGGCTCGGTGAGGAGCGCTTTGATTTTAACGAGGCGACAGACCTCATTCTGCAGACGATGAGAAAGGACGAGATTTCGCAGCTCGGCATCGGTCACAGCAAGGCGGCTGTCTGTGCGCTCGGCGCGGTCATCTACTACCTGCGTGACACGCAGAAAACGGACACGCTGGAAGCGCCAAGCGAGGTTGAATTTTACGAGAACGACGCCTTTATGGCGCTGGATATCAGCGCCAGACGGAATTTAGAGCTGACGCGCTCGATGATGACGGGCGATAAAAAGCATTCGCTGCTCTGGGTGATTGACAAGACGAAAACCGCGATGGGCAAGCGTATGCTGCGCGCGTGGCTGGAGCGCCCGCTGCTCTCCGTTGCCGGTATCACCAAGCGGCAGAACGCTGTCGGCGAGCTGCTGGATAATGCGATGCTGCGCGATGATATCCGCTCCTCGCTCAGCGGCGTCAAGGATATGGAACGGCTGATGAGCCGTATCGCCTATTCCACCGCAAACGCCAGAGAGCTGCGCTCCCTGTGCGCCACGATTGAAGCGCTGCCCGCTATTAAAAATGCGCTGACCGCCTGCTCCTCGGCAATGCTGAAAACGGTCTGTAACGACATCGACCTGCTCGAGGACGTTCACGCGCTGATAGACAGCGCCATTGTGGACGAGCCACCGTTTTCCGTTCGCGAGGGCGGCTTCATCCGTCAGGGTTTTAATGAGGAGATTGACGAGCTCGCCGATATCGTGCAGGGCGGCGCCAATATCCTAACCGATATTGAAGCGCGCGAAAAGGAAAAAACGGGTATCCCGAAGCTGAAGGTTTCCTATAACAAGGTGTTCGGCTACTTTATCGAGGTTACTAATTCCTATAAAGATATGGTGCCCGAGGAGTATATCAGAAAACAGACGCTCACGAACTGCGAGCGTTACATCACGCAGGAGCTTAAGGACTTAGAGGGCAAGGTGCTCGGCGCGAAGGACAGGCTTATCGCGCTGGAATACGAGGTGTTCTGCTCTGTCAGAAATCAGATTGCCGGCGAGGTGGAGCGTATCCAGAAAACCGCCAAGGCGATTGCCGTGCTGGACTGCCTGGCTTCTTTGGCGCAGACCGCTTTTGAGCAGCATTACTGCTGCCCGCAGATGACGACGGACGGCGTGATTGAGATTAAAGAGGGCAGACACCCTGTGGTCGAAACCCTGCTGGACGGCGCAGTGTTCGTACCGAATGATACGCTGCTGGATATGAATCAACACCGCTGCGCGATTATCACCGGTCCGAATATGGCAGGTAAATCCACCTATATGCGCCAGACGGCGCTGATTGTGCTGCTCGCGCAAATCGGCTCTTTCGTACCCGCCAGAAGCGCCAAAATCGGCGTGGTGGACGCGATCTTTACCCGCGTCGGTGCGTCGGACGACCTTGCCACCGGTCAGTCCACCTTTATGGTGGAGATGAACGAGGTTTCCTCCATTCTGAAAAATGCGACTGAAAAATCGCTGATTATTCTCGATGAAATCGGCAGAGGCACCTCGACCTTCGACGGCATGAGCATTGCCCGCGCCGTGCTGGAATATGTGGTGAAGAAAAAGACGCTCGGTGCCAAAACGCTCTTTGCCACGCATTACCACGAGC
>CALGGQ010000360.1 GCA_937915775.1 uncultured Clostridia bacterium
AAGCCGGAAACGACCGGCCGATACAAAAATAGATAATGTTAAATAGACACAGCGCTGCCGTATCAAAGAGTAAAAAGCAGCCAATCAGGCGCATATAAGTAGCGTTTGGCAGACAGAAGGATTGGTTCTTGCCGATGTTGCCCGCCACCAGCCACGCCGGTACGAGCGATAAAAAGCAGGGAACGGCGCAGACGTACAGGACATAAAGCCACATCCGATGCGTCATCGGGCTGAAGCCCGGTAGCATATAATCCACAATCCTTCTCATCATGATGCAGCAGGCAATGCCTGTCAGCGCCAGCAGTAACAGCGCTGCTTTTATCAGAATCGATAGCGTTTTTTTCGTCATCATAAACCCTCCTCAAATCCTCTGATTTCAACCTCAGCATAGCATAGGATATGCAAAATGTCAATAAAAATTTATCGTATTACGATAAATGACGGGTGTATTGAAATATTGTTTTACAAAACTGGTAAGTTGTGATAAAATACAGATAATTAAGCGAAAGGAGGTGCGCTATGCCACGTCGCTGGGTTCCCGTTCACGAGGATGTCAAGGTGCCAGTTGTTAAAAATATTTGGTATGCGGCAAAAACTATAAGCCAGGCGAATGCGCTGGTGATTCCCGCTGCGGTGATTGCGCAGACGGCGACAGAGGTGTTCACGCTGTTTTTTCAGGGTGTGCTGTTTTTGCGGATTCTGCTGAATATCATTCAGGGCAACCTTACCTTTGAATATTTTGCCAGGATGCTGCTGCTGTTTTTCGGCGTCGGGGTGGTCTATGAGGCGATTATTATCGCCAGCGATTACCTCCAGAATATCGGCTGGAAGCGCGTATATAAAGCGCTCAATAATCGCATTTTTGAAAAAGCGAGCAAGGTTGACATCAGCTGCTATGAGGACCCTGCATTTTACGATGCGTATCAGCGTGCCACCGAAATTCTGACAAACAGCATTTATATGGCGTTTGCGGTGGATTTATCAATGCTGCTCGGCGATGCGATTGCACTGGTGCTGGTCATCGGTATCGTCACCTCGATTGACCCGATGTATCTGATTTTCCTTGCGCCCGTTGCCATCGTGTTTGCCGTGGAAATTGCCAAGAGCAAGCTGATGTATAAGCGTGATTTGTCAATGACGACGAATAACCGCATTAAAGCGTATTCCCAGCGCACTGTGTTTCTCAAGGAATTTTCCAAGGATATCCGTACCTCCAACATCTTTTCCGTCATTTTAAGGCGCTTTGACAAGGCGGTGACGGATAATATCCGCATCATTAAAACCTACGGTGTGAAGCTGTTCCTGCTCAGTATGGTCTATTCGATTTTCGGCGAATTTATCCCGATTGTCGGCACCTATTCTTTAGCGTCTTACCAGTTTATTCAGAACAACGGCTCGGACATCGCAGGATTTTCTGTTGTGCTGTCCTCCATCAATTCCGTTCGTCAGACAACGACGGGCATTTCGGATTCGCTGGCGGAGCTGACGAATATGGCGCTGTACTTCCAGAATCTGCACGATTTCTTTGATTATGAAAGCAAAGTCGTTCCCGGTGAGAAGATGGCGGAGGAATTTGAAACCCTTGAATTCCGCGACGTTTCGTTCCGTTATCCGAGTGCAGAGGAGGACGCTCTGCGCCACGTCAATCTGAAAATCAATAAGGGCGAAACCGTGGCGCTCGTCGGCGTGAACGGCGCGGGCAAAACAACGCTCGTTAAGCTGCTGCTGCGCTTTTACGACGTCACCGAGGGCGAGATTCTCTATAATGGAGTAAACATAAAAGAATATAACACGGATTCGCTGCGCAGGCGCTTTGCCACGGTCTTTCAGGATTATAAAACCTTTGCGCTTTCCGTTTATGAAAACGTGCTGTGCCACGAGGGGACCGAGGAGGAGCGCGCTATTGCGGAGCAGGCGCTGCGCCAGAGCGGCGTATGGGATAAGGTCGCCTCGCTGCCGGAGGGCGCGGATACCGTTTTAACGCGCGAATTTGATGAAAACGGTGCGGGACTGTCCGGCGGTGAAACGCAGAAAACCGCCGTTGCCAGAATGTTTGCACGGCAGTTTGATATCGCCGTGCTGGATGAGCCGTCCTCGGCGCTTGACCCGATTGCTGAGTACAATATGTACGAAAACCTGATAAAAGCGACTGCTGACAAGACGGTGATTTATATTTCGCACCGCCTTTCTTCCGCTGTGCTGAGTGACAAAATCTTTGTGCTTGGCGACGGTACGGTGCTCGAAAGCGGTACGCATAGCGAGCTGATGGAGCAGGGCGGTATTTACGCCGAAATGTTCACGCTGCAGGCTTCGCGTTATCGGGATGAGGAGGTGGAGCAGTATGCATGATTACAGAGCCGACAAGGCAAAGCATTCCATCTTTTCCAACGTGCTGTTTATTATGCGGTTGCTCTTTAAAATTGCTCCGCTGCTTGTTATCGGTGAATGCAGTCGCGGCGTCATAATGCGTCTTCCGACGAGAATTATTTCCGTCATCGGTGTAAAATATGTGATTGACGTGATTGCAAATGGCGATGATAAGCGTAAAATCGTGATAGCCGTCGCGGTGATTGCCGTTATTCTGATTTTGACCGAGGTGCTGAACTGGCTATATATCGAATTCTTTGCCAACGTCAGCCGTGAACGGATGAACCGCGGTTTATCGCAGATGCTTTACCAAAAGGCAAAGGAGCTGGATTTAAGCTCGTATGACGACCCTGATTTTTACAATAATTTCATTCTGGTTATTCAGGGTTCGGGCGAGCGAATGAGCCATGTGCTGTTTTTGGTGCAGCGGTATGTCGGCGAGGTTGTGTCGCTGCTTACCATTGCGTCGATTCTCTTCACGATTGACCCGATTTGCCTGCTGATTGTGCTTGGCGTGGTCGCTGTGTTTACGCCTGTCAGCCGCAAAATCGGTAATCTGCAGGCAGAGCGGCAGATTGAGAACAATAAACTGCACCGCCGCGCAGATTATTTTGCCAGAATCTTTTACCTCCAGGATTACGCCAAGGAGGTCAGAATGAACGATGTGCAGCCGCTGCTGATGCAGCGCTATAACGAGGCAGCGGATGACGTTATCAACAACCAGATAAAGTATGTCAGAAAGATAGATTTTATCTACTTTTTCCAGGAAACCGGCGTGCAGATTTTGGGCTTTATGCTGCTGCTGCCGATGTATCTCGGCTACTGCGTGCTGAAAACGCATACGCTGTCAGCCGGTGATTTTGTCGCCACATTTAATGGTGCACTGTCCATCGCAGGCTCGTTTTCGTTCCTGACGGTCGGTGTGGCGCGTATGTTCTCGGAAACCTCCAAGCTGATTGAAAAGTACCGCGAATTCCTAAATCGCGAGGTCAATATTCAGGACGGCGCAGACACCGTTCCGATTACCGAGCCGAAGGAAATTGAACTGAAAAATGTCTCCTTCACCTATCCCGGCAACGAGGAGCCGACGCTGAAAAATATCAGCCTGACCGTGCATCCGAAAGAAAAAATCGCTTTGGTCGGGTATAACGGCGCCGGAAAGACGACGCTTACCAATCTGCTGCTGCGCCTCTATGATGTCAGCGACGGCGCGATTCTGATTGACGGCAAGGATATCCGTGAGGCGACGGTTGCCTCACACAGAAACCGCTTTGCCGCTGTCTTTCAGGATTTTCAGATTTTCGCCGCGACGCTTGGCGAAAATGTTTCGCTCGATACGAAGTTTGAGGACAGTAGAATCTGGCGTGCGCTGAAGCACAGCGGCTTCAGTAAGAAAGCAAAGAAAGGACTCGATACGCCGCTGCTGCGTGAATTTGACGATGAGGGTATGATGATGTCCGGCGGTGAGGGACAGAAGGTTGCCATCGCCAGAGCGTTTTACAAAAACTGTCCGTACGTCATCCTCGATGAGCCCTCCGCCAACCTTGACCCGATTGCCGAATACAATCTCAATCAGGCAATGATGGAAGCGGCAGAGGATAAGACGGTGGTGTTCATTTCTCATCGCCTGTCTACCACCGTGAACGCGGATAAAATCTATGTGATGGAAAACGGCGAAATCATCGAGCAGGGAACGCATCAGGAACTGATGGCGATGAATGGAACCTATGCCTATATGTTCACCTTGCAAGCTGAGAAATATCAATAATCAACAAATGAACGGAGAAACGTTGTGATTTCTCCGTTTTTTATTTATTTAAAATTTATTAACAATTTCTAAATTTTTATTGCTATTTAATAATATTTATATTATAATGTATCTTATGAGTAATCTGGGTAGATTTGCCCGTTTATAATTTTGAAAGGTTGGATTCTTTAAATGAGCACTCTTTCCTCAAACAATAACGCTATTGAAAGAAACAATACAAAGATATCAAACGATCAGATTGATATTATTCCATTGCTGACTGTGTTATTGAAAAGATGCTGGATCATCATCATCTCGGCGCTGGTTGTTGGCGGTTTATGCTTTGCCGCTTCAAAGCTGCTGGTTACGCCGACCTATCGTGCCAGCTTTACCGCTTATGTTAATAACAGAAGTCAGCTCAGTAATTATCAGGACACGATTTCCACGAACGATCTGAAGGCGGCTGAGAAGCTGG
>CALGGQ010000361.1 GCA_937915775.1 uncultured Clostridia bacterium
TAAAAGTAAAATGCGTAGATACCTTCTTCTTCCGGTACAAAATCGAATAAAGCGTATGGGCTTGACTGATTAAGATTAACACTTCTTGTTTCATCAACTATTATAATTGGATTATCTTCTGCCATAACCGTTATCTGTAACCCTATCAGGATTGAACAGAACATTGAAATTGTTAATAAAACTGCCAAAACCTTCTTCATTTTCTTTTTCCCCTTCTAAAAACAAAAAAATGCGTACAGCCAGAGCTGTACGCCAAAAACGCAAGCTCAACTGTCGCCAAACAAATTTACAAGATACTATGAAAAAATAGCACGGTAAATACGAGCCGCATTTTTATCAAAAGACAAAAAGCCGCCTATTTTTTCATAATTAGTATAAACTTGTAAATTTATTTGGCATTTTCATTTTAGCATTGTTTACATAAGAAGTCAACCAAATACTCTGCCCCGCGGGCGGTCTGGTTACACATTTTTCTTGTATTTGGCGAAAGTTTGTGTTATGATACTTCCGCTAATATAAAAATTAGGGGGAAATTCGGATGATTTCTGCTGAAAATATTTCCGTGCAGTTCGGCGGGCGGTCGCTGTTTGAGCGCGTGAACGTCGTGTTTTCACCTGGCAACTGCTACGGCATCATCGGCGCAAACGGCGCCGGCAAATCCACGTTCTTAAAGGTGCTGTCAGGCGACTTAGAGCCGAGCAAGGGCGAGATTCACATCACCCCGGGCGAGCGCCTTTCCGTGCTGAAGCAGGACCACTTTGCCTACGATGAATACGAGGTGGTGCGCACCGTGCTGATGGGCAACCCGCGCCTGATTGAAATTATGGAGGAAAAGGACGCGCTGTATATGAAGCCCGACTTTTCCGAGGAGGACGGCGTGCGCGCCGGCGAGCTGGAGGCGGAATTTGCCGACCTTGACGGCTGGACGGCGGAGAGCGACGCCGAATTTATGCTCAACAAGCTCGGCGTGACCGATGAATATCACTATATGAAAATGGCGGAGCTGCCCTCCGACCTCAAGGTGAAGGTGCTGCTGGCGCAGGCGCTGTTCGGCAATCCGGACATCCTGCTGCTCGACGAGCCGACGAACCACCTCGACCTCGCCGCTATCAGCTGGCTGGAAAACTTTTTGCTCGATTTTCCGAACACGGTCATCGTCGTTTCGCACGACCGTCATTTCCTGAATAAAGTCTGCACGCATATCTGCGACGTGGATTACGGCAAAATCACGCTGTACACCGGCAACTACGACTTCTGGTACGAATACACGCAGATGCGCCAGCGCCAGATGCGCGACCAGAACAAGAAGAATGAGCAGAAGATTAAGGAACTACAGGACTTCATTAATCGCTTCTCAGCCAACGCCGCCAAGTCCAAGCAGGCTACCAGCCGTAAGAAGCAGCTTGACGCGCTGGAGATGTTTGAAATGCCCGTCTCCTCCCGCCGCTTCCCGTATGTGGACTTCAAGCCGAACAGAGAGTGCGGCAACGATTTGCTGCGCGTGGACCATCTGAGCAAAACCATCGGCGAGCGCAAGGTGCTGGACGATATCTCCTTCGTC
The DNA here is from genome assembly GCA_937915775.1 of uncultured Clostridia bacterium. Taxonomy (GTDB): domain Bacteria; phylum Bacillota; class Clostridia; order Oscillospirales; family Acutalibacteraceae; genus Eubacterium_R. The sequence goes on from CALGGQ010000361.1 coordinate 1,562, forward strand.
ATTCACCCGCGCGAAAAGGTCGCCTTCGTCGGCTCCGACGCCGTGGCGAAAACCACGCTGTTCAAAATCATTATGGGCGAAATGGAGCCGGACGAGGGCTCGTACAAATGGGGTGTCACCACCACGCAGAGCTACTTTCCCTCCGATAACAGCGCCTACTTTGACGGCAATCAGATGAACCTCGTTGACTGGCTGCGCCAGTATACAGACGCCACCCAGCAGCACGAGAGCGATATCCGCACCTGGCTCGGCAGAATGCTGTTTTCCGGCGATGAGGCGCTCAAAATCTGCAACGTCTTATCGGGCGGGGAGCGCGTACGCTGTATGCTGTGCAAAATGATGGTGTCCGGCGCGAACGTTCTCATTTTTGACGAGCCGACGAACCACCTCGACCTTGAATCCATCACGGCACTCAACAACGGCTTAATCCGCTATCCCGAAACGGTGCTCTTTACCTCGCACGACCACCAGTTCGTACAGACGGTTGCCGACCGCATTATCGAGGTCAGCGGCAGCAAGCTCGTTGACCGCAAGGGCAGCTACGACGAATTCCTGTCCACCTTCGATGAGGAACAACTTAAAAAGTATTAAGCAAAACGGACGACATCAGTCGTCCGTTTTGTTGTGATGTACCCGCGCGCAGAGCGGATTTTCATATAATTTTCCGGCGGTGAACCAGTTGTACGAGCGGCAGCCCGCCGCGCAATAGGCACCCATTGCACACGAAGCGCATTTTCCCGTCAGCAGCGACGGCGTAAAGCGGCGGTTATAGGCAAATGCGTTTTCATCCTCCCAGATATCCCGCAGCGATTGCTGACGCAGATTGCCCTCGTTAAACCGCTCGTCGTACATCGACTCGCAGCCGCGGACATTGCCGATGCTGTCAATTCCGACAGAAGTCAAACCGGAGCTGCAGCCCGAAAAAACGGCGCCGTCGACGCCGCGGAGATGCCCCTCCTCCGGCGTGAAGTAGCCGATATTATCCGCAATGCCGAGATAAAACGGTGCTGAGGGCGCTGTTTGGCTGACAAACTGAATCACCTTTTCCGCGTCAAAACGGATATCCACGCCGTTTTCCTGTGCATTTCCCATCGGGGAGCACGCCTGCAGCTGCCACGCAAAAATCGGATACCGCCGCAGCACGGCGTACAGCTCCTCCAGCAGCGGCGCGTTATCGGCGCGCAGCGCGCTGATGACGGACACCGGAATGCCCGCCTTTGTCAAAGCTTTAATCGTGGCAAGCGCGCGCTGAAAGCTGCCGGGCTGGCGGTACGCATCGTGCGCCGCCTCCGGGGCGTCAAGCGATACGGCGACAGATTCAATATGTACGCGCTTCAGCGCCGCGATAATTTCCGGCGTCATACGGTAGCCGTTGGTGATAATGCAGGTTTTTACCCCGCGGGATGTCAGCGCGGCGACAATTTGCGCCCAATCAGGGCGCATAAACACCTCGCCGCCAATCATCGAAACACGGCGGCAGCCGAGCTCCGCCAGCTGCCGTGCCACATCAAGACATTCCTCCGTGGTCAGCTCGTTTGCCCGCGCCCTGCCGCCCTTCGAGCCGCAGTATTGGCACTGAAAACAGCAGGCAAGCGTGATTTCCCACACGCAGGAGCGCAGCGCAAACGGAAAAGCGTCACGGCTCATTCGGTTTTGTCCTCAACGGGACAGGGCATGCCGCATTCCGGGCAGAATTTGCCGTAAAAGCCTTTCGCCCCGCAGCTCGGACAGGTTTTAAAGGTATCCTCCTGCGGTTTTGGGAAGGGTGATGCCGTCTGCTGCGTTGATGTAGGCATCTGATTCATCGGAGTAAACATCATTCCCATCCCGCCTGATGGCTGCTGATTGTTGAAATATTCAGGGCCGGCATAAACCATACCGATAATTTCACGCTCAGGCATTCCCTCCGGCATCGGGGCGCGGTTAAAATATTCCGGCCCCGCATAGACGCCTTCCATCATCGAGGCTTCTTTATCCCTTTGTTCAAAAAACTCAGGACCGGCATAGACCTCTTCCATCATCGCGTCGTCATCCTTATCAGCCTTGTTCCACGGAAAGAATTTCTTTTTATCCTCTGCCATAGTACCAGCTCCTTTCTGCTTTCATTATAAAAGATGACGGCGGTGATGTAAAGAGAAATCATTGCGCATTCACGCGCGGTATGCTACAATAACGGCAGAAAGGCGTGATACCGATGAAGCAAACCGACTATAACAAAATAGAAGCCTATATGCAGCAGTGTATGCAGGACAGCGCACACGACAGAGAGCACGTTTACCGTGTGCTGAACGTGGCGCTGGCGATTGCGGCACGGGAGCAGAACGTCAATACGGATATTCTGATAGCCGCCTGCCTGCTGCACGACATTGCCAGAAAGGAACAGACGGAAAACCCCTCCCTCTGCCACGCGCAGCGCGGTGCGGAAAAGGCGTTTCGTTTTCTGACGGAAAACGGCTTTGCCGCAGCGTTTGCCGAACACGTCGCCGCCTGTATATCCACCCACCGCTTCCGCGGCAACAACCCGCCCGAAAGCATCGAAGCCAAAATCCTGTTTGACGCCGATAAAATCGACGCCACCGGCACGCTCGGTATCGCGCGCACGCTGCAATATAACGCCGACCACGGTGAGCCGCTGTATTCGCTTGATGAAAACGGCAACGTGCTGGACGGCAGCGGCGACAGCGCGCCGTCCTTCTTCCAGGAATACCGCTTTAAGCTCGAAAAGGTGTACGACAAGCTGCTGACTGACAGCGGCAGAGCCATCGCCGCCGAACGCCGGCAATCGGCAGTTGCCTTTTATAACAGCATGCTGCATGAGGTGCGCAATTCCTACGCCGAGGGAAAAGCCTTGCTGCAAGGCTGTTTAGAGACGGAAGAATAGTTAAATTGGAATTTGTCGAGATAGTGACCGGTGACCAGTGGCTAGTGACCAGTTGTTGGGCGGGACACCCGCACCCGATTATAATCGGAGCGAAGCGACCTATAACTGACCACTGACCACTGGACACTGACCACTGAATTTGCTTTGCAAATTCTGATTTATCAAAAACGGCTGCCTCCGTTGAGGCAGCCTGTTTCTTCTTATTTCACTGCTTTGCAGGTGATGACATCGATGCCGGTGCCCAGCACGTTGGGAATCACAACCTCGCCGAGCTTGACAGGCGTTTTCAGCACAACGCTGTCCAGCAGGCGCATTACCTCAAACATCTTGCCCTTCGGGATAGCGCCGTCCGTCTTGACAGGGCAGCGCGGTGTTTCCTCGCTGTCGGTTCTGACGGTGGAGGTGACCACTCTGGTCGGGTTGGTGATTTCATTATAGCCGTAAACCGCGCCTCTCGGGCAGGCATTGCCGGTGACGGCGTAGCCGTTTTCCTCGTCCACCTTCAGGCGGCAGCCTCTCGGGCAGGTGATACAAATAATATCTGTCATTCTTCTACCTCCTCTGCCGATACGGTGATTTCGTCGGATTCAATGGCGTCCAGCAGCGCTCTGGTTAATCTGACGCGCTCCATTTCGCCCGGCGCCATATGCGCGCGCTTGAGCTGGGCGACAATCTTATCGCCGTCTTTGACGACGATTTTGCTCGTTTCAAAGATGCGGCGCGGACGGAAGAAAATTTCCGCGTCCATCGCCTCGCGGTGAATCTTCAGCGGCACGATGAAGCCGACGTCGGCGCCCTCCTTGACGGAGATGGCGTTTTTGCGGGAACGGGAGCCGAGCTTGACGTATTCCGCCGCAGCCCTGCCTGCCTTCTGGCTTTCGCCCGTAACGTAGTCAACGAGGTCGTGTACATGAACGACGTTACCGCTGGCGAAGATACCCTCCGTTGAGGTTTCCATATTCTCCCAGACCACAACGCCGTTGGTACGCGGGTCAACCTCGATACCGGCATTTTTGGTCAGCTCGTTTTCAGGAATCAGACCGACGGAGAGCAGCACGGTATCACAGTCAAAATCAATCTCGGTGCCGGGAATCGGCTTTCTGTCAGGACCGACCTCGGCAATCGTCACGCCCTCTACGCGGTTTTTGCCGCGGATGTCAATAATCGTATGGGAGAGATAAAGCGGAATGTTAAAGTCGTTCAGGCACTGCACGATGTTTCTCGTCAGACCGCCGGAATACGGCATTACCTCTACGCACGCGAGCACCTCGGCGCCCTCCAGCGTCATACGTCTTGCCATAATCAGACCGATATCGCCTGAGCCTAAAATCACGACGCGCTTGCCGACCATATGACCTTCCATATTGACGTAGCGCTGCGCAGCGCCGGCGGTCAGCACGCCTGCCGGACGGGTGCCGGGAATGGAGATGGCGCGTCTGGGTGGCTTGGGTGCTTCCGCCAGGATTTTGCTGCATAAGGCTTTGGAAAACGGCGGCAAAGCTTCGGACTGCATAAAATGCAGACACTGTGAGAGGGCATGTCCGCAGCAGATAAAGATATCTGAAATAATG
>CALGGQ010000362.1 GCA_937915775.1 uncultured Clostridia bacterium
CTTCACTTGGCTTAATCTCACGGATAGACCAGTGATCGCCGCAGATATAATACTTTGTGGTAAAGGAGGCGTTCTCATCGGTTACATAAGTGTCAATGAGCTTGCCGTTATCATAAATGCCGTAGGTAGCACCTGCAAGCGTTGCATCGCCTTGTGCCTTTTTCTTTTCGGCATCTTCTTTGGTAACAGTTACACGGAATTTCTTGAGCTTATTCGTGAAACTTGCTTTTGTAACCTCATTCCACTTAATTGAGGTGGTCTGACTGTCGGGAATAACATAACGGATAGCCGTATCAACCTCCTCAACGGTGTAGCCTGTGCCGATAAGGATATTCTTAAAGGTGGCAACGCCGCTTGCATTGGTGGTAGCGTATTCGTTAATCTTTGCACCCGAAAGTGATGTTCCTGATAAATGGAATTCGATACCCTCAACGAGCCCATCCTCGCAGGTTTTTGTAACCTGCAAATCACCTCGTTTAAGAACATTGGTGAAGGTAACCGAGCTAACCGTATCAGCTACAACCGTTACAGTCTGCGCTTTTACTGGTTCATATCTGTCAATTTCATATTCCGTGACAGTATATTTACCCGGAAGAAGATTGTCAACTTGGAATTCCCCTTTGGCATTGGTGATAATATCTTTATCAATTTCTGCACCCTTGATATGAAATTTGATGTTAGCGACGATGCCGTCCTCAGACGTCTTTACGATTTTGGCAGAGCCGCGTCTTAATAGATTGTTGAAGGTGACCTCTACCGTTTCATCCACCTTAACTGTAACTGTCTTGCTCTCCTGCGGTTTATACCGCGATATGCTCTGTTCGGTAATAGTGTATTTTCCAGGCAATAGATTTTCAAGTCGCCATTCTCCCTTGTCATCTGTTTTAACCGTTTTCTTGTAGTTATCGCCCGTAACGGTAAATTTAATACCGCTGACAACACCGTCCTCCGATACTTTTTTTAGCTTTGCAGAGCCTCGTCTTAAGACGTTTTTGAAGGTTACTTCTGTTACACCGCTTGCTTTCACGGTAATGGTTTTACTTGCCTGTGGTTTGTATCTGGATAAGGCTTCTTCCGTTACCGTATATTTGCCGGGAAGAAGATTATCAATTTGCCACTCACCGTTTTCATCCGTTTTAACTGTTTTAGAATAGTCGGTGCCGGTTACCGTAAATTTGATACCGCTGACTTTCCCATCCTCTGAGGTTTTCTTAAGATGCACAGAACCTTTTTTCAGTACGTTATTAAACCGCACCTCTGTTGTTTCATCTGCTTTAACGGTAATCGTTTGACTCTTTTGCGGTTCATATCGGGAAATGGCTGTTTCCGTTACAGTATACTTGCCGGGAACAAGATTTTTCAGCGTCCATTCGCCGTTGGCATTTGTTTTGACAGTTTTCGAATAATTGTCACCGGTTACAGTAAAGGCAATACCACTGACCTTTCCGTCCTCAGAAGTCTTTTTCAAGTGGGCGTTGCCCTTCCTGAGCACATTATTAAAAGTAACCGTTGCGGTAGCGCCGGATGTAACCGTTACGCTTTTGCTTTTTTGTTCCTGGTATCTGCTGTCCACCTCTTCCGTAACGGTGTATTTGCCCGGTACAAGGTAGTTCAGTTCCCATTCTCCGTTACTGTCGGTCTTTACCGTGTTTGAGTAATTCTTTCCTGTAACGGTAAATTTGATGCCGCTGACCTTTCCATCCTCAGAAGTCTTTTTTAACTTGGCAGAACCCAGCACCTCAATATCACCGTCGAGGGCAAAGGAGATGGGATCGTAATAAGCAGAATACACAATTTTCTGATAATCTTTACTGCCATAAGGGTAAAAGAGCAGCAGCTCATCGTCTTCACCTGTATAGTTTTTGTAGTAGTCGCCGTTATTGATTTTAAATGAGGTTTCCGTACAGGTTTTATCAATCGTAATCGTCAGCTTATTCGATTTCGCATCGTGAGAAATCTGAACACCTTTATTTGTGGTGGTGAATGCCGGATAGTTTTTCAGCACCTTGTTACTATCGGTTACGGTTTTGCTGGTACCGGCTCTGATAGTTCCGATATTGGTTTTATCGAAGGATGGCTTTGTATCAAGGTTCTCCATCATTTTTTCAGCAGCATCGCACCACGCGTCATAATCTGCATTTGAAAAGTCCCAACTGGTGCTGTCTCCGAGAACCTCCCACACCTTTTTTTGGCACATAGCCATATCCTTCCAACTGACGGAATTGCCGTGCACCATATAGTAGCCGGCAAATATCCATTTTGCTGCTTCAATGACATTGGCATTTGCACCTGCTTTCCTCGCCTGAAGGTAAGCGGTTTTAGGAGATGTTGTTCCGTATTCAATGCAGAACATTGGGTAAGTCGTGCCGCTAACGGTTGTTGTGTGAAGCTGATGACCGTAATGCCACGATACGTCAATATCAATATCGCTGCCGCCGCTGACCTTGCCCAGGTTTTCGGTAGCACCTAAAACTGTAATCGGTATGACCGACATAATCATCAGCAGGCTAAGAATGGCAGCCAGCATCCTTTTGCTAACATTTCTGATTTTTTTCATAAAGTATTCCTTTCCCTAAATATAAAATGAGGGAAGATTTTTCAAAGTGAATTATCTTCCCCCAGTTTAATTTCAGTATTTGATTTTAATATTTGAAGTTTCCCGTCCACTTTCCGCAATAGGCGCATGACCAACACTCGTAACCGGAGGGACATTTTTTGTAGTATTCCTCACGGGTAATCTTCCCGCTTTCCTCCAAGTCAGCCCAATATTTCATTTCCGTATCAACGTAGGCTTTGACATCGCTTTTGGAATCAAACCATTTGCCCATATTTCCGCAGGCTTGGCTGTGGTTACCGTTTTCTGTGTAGGTTGCCGCTTTTGTGGTTGTTGGCTTTTTGGTAATCGTTTCCTCTTGTGCGGTAGTCGCCCTTGTTGTACTTGGTTTCGTTGTGGTTTGCTTTTGCGTAGTGGTGTGTTGTTTAGTAGTGGTTTGTTTTTGTGTTGTTGGCGGATTTGTTGTGGGTTTGCTCTTTACAGTGGTAGTTACCGCAGTCGTTTCGGGTGTAGTTGTTGAACGCTCAACCGTTGTAGGCTGCGTTGTTGAAAACTCTGTTGTTTCTTCTTTTGCTGAATCAAGTAAAATACTTGAATAGCCAGCCGTGAAAGAAACAGATTCATTTTGTTTTATGCCTGTTTTCGCCGCACAACCTGCCATAACTATTATTACTGCGATTAATATAATGCTGATTTTTTTCATATCCGTCGCTCCTTTCTACTTCAAGAATATCTATTATCTCCTTTTTTTCAACTTTGTGATTTTGGAGATTGATATATTCAACGAGATAGATGAAGAATTGAGAGATAATGTGATTCTTCTCCAGTTGGTAAACAACAGTTGGTAATAGGGGTTAAGGTGTGGAGAAGGGGGAATTATGAAACGCCATTCTCGTTCAACTTGTTTCCTCCTTATCGTTCTTCCCGTTCTTCGTGCATACGGATAAAATTACGGTAATGCACCAAAGCCTTGCAGATATACTCTTCACGCTCGGATACCTTTAAGGACTTCGGGAGCAGCTTTTTTACCTTGTCGCCACGAATAACGATTTTGTCCCTTTGGTTCGGCTTTTCTTCCTCCATAATGGATTGAATAACCTCTGTGGAGAGTTTGCCCTCTTCAAAGAATTTTCGCATTTTGATTGTCTGTGCGTGCGAGGGCGTGCAGTCATTCAGGTCAATCGCATCAACAATATCCCTTTGTGCGTCCTCATCAAGATAAGACAGTTCAACAGCAGGGCGCATCTTAATTCTTCCCTCGTCAACAAATTCAAGCAATTCGGGAACAAGATTAGTTAAGCGGATAAAACGGTATATTTGCGATTTGCTTTCGCCCGTTTCTTCTGCCAGTGTTTGGTCTGAATATGACTTTTTCCCCACTGGGGAAAAAGTTAAGTCTGTTCGCTCGCCCTGTCTGTTCATCGCTTCCAATCTCATCTTGTAAGCAAACGCCTTTTCGCTTGGGAGTATTTCGGAACGCTGAAAATTGCTTTCAACCATAAGCACCGTAGCCTCATCTCTGCTGAGTTCTACAACCTCACAACGAAGCGTATCCATACCAAGCAGGGTGCAGGCTCTTTTTCGCCTATGACCTGAAATCATTTCATATCTGCCGTCCTCCTTTTTGCGAACCGTCGCAGGAGTAATAACGCCTCGCTCTCTGATGCTTTCAACAAGATTTTGCATATCCTCATCGTCACGGACTTTAAACGGATGGTCGGGAAAATCATCAATCATATCAAGAGGAATATCCCGTATTTTTGATAACTTTTCCTCCTTACGCTCTTCGTCCGTTTTGAAGAAATCATCGAGAGGCGTCAAATTGAAGCTCTGACCTTTCCTTTGAGCCAAGAGCAACCACCTCCTTTGAAAGCTCGGCGTATGCCTTTGCGACATTACAATGCCTGTCGTAACTGAAAATGCTCTCACCGACTGAGCTTGTTTCGGCTGCTCTAACGCCAATCGGAATTGTCGTTTTGAACACATTTATCATTCCGCCGTAGGCACGGTGTATCTCCATAATGGTGTTTCTTGATAAATTCGTTCTGCCGTCAACAAGCGTCATAAGCAATCCGTCAATCTTTAAGTCAGGGTTAAGACTTCTTCTCACTTTGTTAATTGTTGAGAGAAGCTGCGTCATACCCTTCGTCGGTAAATACTGTGCCTGAACGGGAATAATAACCGAATTTGCGGCCACAAGTGAATTGAGCGTCAAAATGCCGAGCGAGGGCATATTGTCAATAAGGATATAATCATAATTGCTTTTTATCTTATTGATATATTCCTTTAATATGCTTTCTCTGCTCATAGCGTTAAACAGGCTCATTTCCACCGAGGACAACTCAATATTTGAGGGTAAAAGGTCAAAGCCTTCATTGTGATGCAGTATTCCT
>CALGGQ010000363.1 GCA_937915775.1 uncultured Clostridia bacterium
AGCCGCCTTTTTCTATTGTCATTCTTTTTGCGATGGGAGGAGTTTTTTATCTACAATACACAGCGCAATCACCACACAGGTGAAGCCGATGGTGCCGCCCACCGTCACATCGCTGAGGTAATGCGCGCCCATCACGAGCCGCGTGAACGCCAGCACCGCCGTAAACACGAGCGGTATGACGAAGCACCAGACGCGGTGTTGATGCCATTTTTTGCTCACATACGGCAGCAGCAGCATCAGAAAAGAGAGCGCGGCGTTGGCGGTATGCCCCGAGGGGAAGGACTGGTTGCCGTTGACGCCGTTCGGGTGGTACCACGGTGTAAATGCGTCGTAGCTGCCCGCTTTCAGCAGGTCGCGGAAACGCACCCTGCCCCAGAGAAACTTGACGCCCTCTACCGCGGCGATTTCAACAAACATCACGATAATGCCCGTCACGGCAAGCACGCACAGCGGCTTTTTCAGCTCCTCGGGAATTTTGATATACTGCCCGACATACAGCGCGATGGCAGCCACGCCGATACCGTACGCCACGCCGATTGCCATCGGAAAATCCTCGCGGAACAGATATTCCTGAATGTGAAAGACGGCAAGGTACACCGAGCCCATCACATTGGCGGCAAGCCCGAAGATTTTCAGCGCCTTATTGTCGGCAGCATAAAACAGCACCGTGCCGGCAATCGTCGGCAGTAGGCGGCAGGGTACCTCACCGGTTGCTTCAAACCAGCGGGCAAAGATATTCTGCGGGTTGTTGAGCGCAATATCCAGCTTTAAATCCACAAAGCTCGCCACTGCCAGCGCTATCGCCGCCAGCGCGTAAAACAGGATAATATACGGTCTGTATTTCTTCAGCATTATAGCACCTCCGTTATTCATCATATCATTAAAATTTGTCTGTTTACTGTATTATAACAGAGAAAAGGATTCTTGACAAGTCCGTGCCGAGCAGCGACGGCATAAAGGGATTCTTACTTGACATTTGACATATACTATTCTATATTATATTTGTGAAAAATTAAACTTTCTATGAGGTTCCTCTATGAGCATTGTCAATATTATTAATCTGGTAGGCGGGCTCGGACTGTTTTTGTTCGGTATGAAATATATGAGCGACGGTATTAACCAGGCAGCCGGCACGAAAATGAAAAACCTGCTGGAAAAACTGACGCGCAACCCCGTCAAAGGTTTCTTTCTCGGCGTGCTGGTGACGGCGGTCATTCAGTCGTCCTCGGCGGCAACCGTTATGGTGATGGGCTTTCTGAACGCCGGTATTATGGATCTGGCGCAGGCAACGGGCGTGATCATCGGCACTAATATCGGTACGACGATTACCGCCGTGCTGATTGCCATCGACGTTTCGGCGATTGCGCCGCTGTGCATTTTCGTCGGCACGGCGCTGTCGCTGTTCGGTAAAAAGCATAACCAAAAATATGCCGGGCAGATTATTCTCGGCTTCGGTATCCTGTTCTTCGGCTTAAAGTATATGAGCGGCGACTCCGCCATGGGCGTGCTGAAAACGAGCACGGCTTTTCAGAGTTTTATTACCAAGGCGAACAATCCCGCCCTGGGCATCCTCATCGGTATTGTCATCTGCTCCATTCTGCAGTCCTCCAGCGCTGCTATCGGTATTCTGCAGGTGCTCGCGCTGCAGGGCATTATGCCGCTTTCCTTCTCGTTTTACCTGATTATCGGCATCAACGTCGGTTCCGTGATGCCGCTGCTGATTTCTTCTATCGGCGCCAAAACGAATGCCAAGCGCGCCGTATTTATCTTCTTCTTCGTCGATTTCGTCGGTTTACTGATCTTTACGCCGGTGGCACTGTTTACCCCGTTTATCAGTTGGGTGGAGAGTTTTTCCGCCAACGGTTCCGTGCAGGTTGCTACGGCGCATATCATCTTTAAGACGGTGCCCGCTATCGTGCTGATTCCGTTCATCCGTCTGGTGAGCCGGCTGACGACAAAGCTGATTAAGAATAAGGAGCACGAAAGCGAGCTGCGCTTTCAGTTCATTGATAAAAAAATCCTTTCCAACCCCTCTGTTTCGGTGCTGCAGGTCGGCTCCGAGGTGGAGCGTATGGCAAAGGTGGTACGCAAGAATTTAGTGCTTGCGTGCGAGGACTGTATTGCCAGTAAGGTGGAGCATCAGCGCGAAATTAAGGATAATGAGGAGCTGATTAACTGGCTTAACCACAATATTTCCGACTTTCTGGTAACCGTCAGCTCGATGAATCTGGCAGCTGAAAGCTCGGAATATGTTGGTAAACTATTCCACGTGATAACAGATTTGGAACGTATCGGCGACCACGCGATTAATATCCTGGAACGTACGGAGACAGAGCTCGGTAACGGGTTGGATTTCTCCGAGGAGGGCTACAAGGAATTTGAGAAGATTTACCTCAAAGCGTTGGAGCTGTTCGACCGTGCAGTCGGCGCGTTCGTGAATAAAACGCTGCCTGATGACGAGGCGCATCAGCTGCATTTTCTCGAGGATACGATTGACGCGCTGACCCTGCAGGCGCAGGATAACCATGTGCAGCGCCTGCGCGAAAAGAAGTGCCACACCGCGTCCGGTGTCATCTATACCAAGCTGCTGCAGGACCTGGAGCGCGTCGGCGACCACTCGTATAACATCGCGTGGGCAGCGCGTAAGGACAAGGCGTTAATCAGACAGATTTAAGGAATGGCTATGAACGACAGAAGAAGAGCGATTAACAAACTGAATACCCTGCTGTTCGGCAAGGATTTGCGGATTACGAAGGGCGACGTCTATTCCGAGATTCGCCCGTTTGACTATTCCTCCTATTACCCCGAGGATGACTATATCCGCGACCAGCTGCCGCCGGAGGAAAACGTTTACGATATCCGTCATTTCGGTGCCGATGTGAACGCCGAGGATAATGCCGGCGCTATCAGCGTTGCGGTGTCGCTGGCGGCGGAAACGGGCGGCACGGTGCTTGTGCGCGGCGGTACTTATGTGACGACTACCGTCTATCTGCAGTCAAACGTCACGCTCTTTATTGAGCGCGGCGCGGCGCTCAGCGCCAATAAGACGGGCGAGGGCTACCGCCATCAGGGCATTCTGCACGCGGAAAACTGCGATAACATTACGCTGACGGGCGGCGGCAAAATCTGCGGTATGGGCGAATACTTCGGTCTGAAGCCGCTGTGGGATGAAAATATGCTGGAGCATCCGAGCGTGATTGACGTCGTGCAGATGCGGCGCGACAGCCGCGCCCAGCTGCGCTTTGCCCATCCGAGCAAATACGGCGGCGCCATCTATTTCAAAAACTGTACGAACGTGAAGGCGGATAATTTTATCATCGAGAGCGCGGCGCACTGGTCGTTTCATTTAGAGGGCTGCGACGGCGTGACGATTGAAAACTTTGTGATTAATAACAACCGCCATGTTGCCAATACGGACGGCTTTGATATTGTCGATTCGCGCAATATGACGATTCACCATTGCTTTGTTTCCACTGCCGATGACGGTATTTGCCTCAAAAATGCCGTCTGGCTCGGCAGCCGGCAGGTGATGGAACATATCGCTGTGTCGGACTGTGAGGTTATCACCCGCGCCAATGCGTTTAAAATCGGCACGGAAACCACGCACGATATCCGCCATATCACCGTGGAGAACTGCTCGTTTCTGATGACGGATTTATATCCCGGCACGGTCAGCGGCATTGCCGTGGAATCGGCGGACGGCTCCGTTGTCAGCGATGTGCGCGTCAAAAACATCAAGATGAGCCGGGTGACCTGCCCGATTTTCATCCGCCTGTGTAACCGCAACCGCGCGGCGCTGGTGACAGCGGAAAGCGCGAACGCCGTCGAATTCGGGCAGAAGAAGAAAAAGGGCGGCATTGCCGAAAAGGATACCTACGATATGCGCGGCGCGGTGCAGGATATCACCGTGGAAAACATCACCGCAACGGGCGTGGAGGTGCCGGTCATCGTGGCGGGCTTCAAACAGAAGAACACCGTCAAATGCGTGGAAAACGTCACCCTGCGTAATATTGATATGCAGTATGCGCCCTATAAAGAGGTGTACGATAAGCGCGCCTTTATTCCCGAATACAGCGATGTCTATCCCGAATCGTGGCGCTTCCGCAACCTGCCTGCCTATGCGCTGTGGGCGCGGCACGTCAGGGGATTGCGGCTGGAAAATTTCCGCTGCTCGCTTCCGCGCAGCACCTGGAAGAAGGAAATCATCCTTGAGGATGTTGAAAAAATATAGATTAAAAATAGTTCAAAAAAGGCTTGACTTTTTAATAAAACTGATGTAGTATATAGACGGTTAGCAGAGGCTAATCGTCTTTTTTGGCGTGTAAGTTAGCTGAAACTAACTTAAATTATGACGTTTCGGTTAGCGTTAACTAACCGTGTGATAAAGCAAAGGAGAAGCTATGATACCGTTAAGCGTGCTCGGCGACGGCAACGAGGGAATCATCAAAAAAGTCGGCGGCAAGCCGGAGGTCAAAAAGCATCTGGAAAACCTCGGCTTCATCGTTGGCGATGCCGTCACGGTGATTACCGAACAAAACGGCAACATCATCGTCAAGGTGAAGGAAGCCCGCATTGCCATCAGCAAGGAAATGGCAATGAAAATTTACGTTTAAAAATAATTGATATAAATGCAGTGAGGAGGAAAAACGATGACATTACGCGATGTAAAAATCGGCAATACCTGTACGGTCAAGCGTATCCACGGCGAAGGCGCCTTAAAGCGCAGAATTATGGATATGGGCATCACCAAGGGCGTTTCCATCTACGTCCGCAAGGTAGCGCCGCTCGGCGACCCGATTGAGGTGACCGTCAGAGATTACGAGCTGTCCATCCGCAAGGGTGACGCGGAACTGATTGAGGTAGAATAATTTTTTTAGCCGAGAGGTTAGCGCTCGCTAACCCTGCGGCATGATGAAGAAAGGATAGATTATGAGCATTCGTATTGCACTTGCGGGTAACCCGAACAGCGGTAAGACGACGCTGTTTAACGCGCTGACGGGTTCCAACCAGTACGTCGGCAACTGGCCCGGCGTTACGGTAGAAAAGAAGGAGGGTAAGCTCAAAAAGCACAGTGATGTCACCATCACGGACCTGCCGGGTATTTACTCTCTGTCGCCGTACACGATTGAGGAGGTTGTCGCCAGAGATTATTTAATTGATGAAAAGCCGGACGCGATTATCAACATCGTAGACGGTACCAATTTGGAGAGAAACCTGTATCTCACCACCCAGCTCTTAGAGCTCGGTATCCCCGTGGTTGTCGCCATCAATATGATGGACGTCGTCAAAAAGAGAGGGGATAAGATTGACTGCGCGGAGCTGTCCCGTCAGCTTGCCTGCCCGGTGGTAGAGATTTCCGCCCTGAAGGGCACGGGCATTGACGCGGCTGCCGAGGAGGCTATCAAAGCGGCAAACGGCGAACCGACCGTTCCGCAGCATTCCTTCAGCGGCGCTGTGGAGCATGCGCTGGCGCATATTGAGGAGGCAGTCGTACACGATATGCCGCTGGAGCAGCAGCGCTGGTACGCCATCAAGATTTTTGAGAGCGATGAAAAGGTGCTCGAAAAGTTGAATATCTCTGACGATGTCAAGGCGCATATTGCCAAGGATATCGAGGCTGCCGAGAGCGAGCTTGACGACGACGCAGAGTCGATTATCACCAACGAGCGTTACGTTTACATAGCCTCCATCATCAAGTCCTGCTATAAAAAGGCGAACAAGGGGCAGCTTTCCACCAGCGATAAGATTGATAAGGTGGTCACCAACCGCTTCCTCGGCCTGCCGATTTTCGCGCTGATTATGTTTTTGGTCTATTCCATCTCGATGTCCGGCGCTGCGCTCGGTACGGGACTGACGGACTGGGCAAACGACGGCCTGTTCGGCGATGGCTGGCATCTGGTCGGCGGCAGCAAATACGAGGCTGCAATGGATGAATATGCCGAGCAGTATCTGTTCTCCAACGAGGACTTTAAGGCAACCGTTGACGCAGCCGTTGCGGCTGACGTTGCCGGTGCTGAGGATATTCAGGGTGCCGTTGAGGACGGCAGCTGGGCTGATTTTGAGGAGCCGTATGATTTCTACGGTGATTCCCTTGCCGAGGAAGGCTACGATATCTCCGAATACGTAACCTATGCCATGGGCGATGAGGAAGAGGGCATCGAGCCTGCCGGCGAAGTACCAGAGGCGGAAAACTACGGTGTCTGGGTACCCGGTATTCCGGTGCTTATCGGCAATCTGCTCGAAAAAATCGGCGCCAATGAATTCATCACGGGCTTAATTCTGGACGGTATCGTTGCCGGTGTCGGCGCGGTGCTCGGCTTCGTGCCGCAGATGCTCGTGCTGTTCCTGTGCCTTGCGTTCCTTGAGAGCTGCGGTTATATGGCGCGTGTTGCCTTCATTATGGACCGTATTTTCAGAAAGTTCGGCCTTTCCGGTAAGAGCTTCATTCCCGTCCTCGTCGGTACGGGCTGCGGCGTTCCCGGCATTATGGCGTCCCGTACGATTGAAAACGAGCGTGACCGCCGTATGACGATTATGACGACGACCTTTATCCCGTGCGGCGCCAAGCTGCCCATCATCACGATGATTGCTACGGCGCTGTTCCACGGCTCATCGTTGGTGGCAACCAGTGCGTACTTTATCGGTATCGCCGCCATCATCACCTCCGGTATTCTGCTGAAGAAAACCAAGATGTTTGCCGGTGACCCGGCGCCGTTCGTGATGGAGCTGCCGGCGTACCATCTGCCGACAGTCGGCACCGTGCTTCGCTCGATGTGGGAGCGCGGCTGGTCGTTCATTAAGAAGGCGGGCACGATTATTCTGATTTCCTCCATCGTGGTATGGCTCGGCTCCGTATTCGGTACGGTAGACGGTCACTTCGGCTTCAGCGCTGATATGGAGCTGGAGGACAGCGTGCTCGGTATGATTGCCAACGTGGTCAAAGTTATCTTTGCGCCGCTCGGCTTCGGTACGGGCGTTGCCGGTATCAAGGCTACCATCGCTACCGTCATGGGCTTAGTGGAGATCGGAAGAGC
>CALGGQ010000364.1 GCA_937915775.1 uncultured Clostridia bacterium
TTCTGCTGTCTTGGCAGGAGCCTCAGCGGCAGGAGCTTCCTCAGCAGCCTTGGCAAGGTCGCCCTTAGCGAATACGGCAACTCTGACGTCTTTACCGGTACCGTTCGGAAGAACAACGGCGCCTCTGACCTGCTGGTCTGCGTGACGGCCGTCAACGCCCAGGCGAACGTGAACCTCTACGGTTTCATCAAACTTAGCCTTCGCTGTCTGCTGAACAAGCTCTAAGGCTTCCTTGGTTGTGTATAAATTAGCGCGGTCAACAAGCTTCGCGCTGTCTGTAAATCTCTTTCCGTGTTTCATTATAAATTACCTCCAGTGGTTAATCGGATTTTTCCTCCCACAAGGGAATTAGTCTTCTACTACTACACCCATGCTGCGAGCTGTACCTGCGATCATTGACATCGCGGCTTCCAGAGAAGCAGCGTTCAGGTCAGGCATCTTTGTTTCTGCGATTTTCTGAATGTCAGCCTTGGAAATGGTGGCTACCTTGTTCTTGTTCGGAACACCGGATGCCTTTTCCAGTCCGCAAGCCTTCTTAATCAGAACAGCTGCAGGCGGTGTCTTGGTAATGAATGTAAAGGAACGGTCATCGTAAACCGTAATCACAACGGGAATGATGAGACCGGCGTCATTCTTTGTTCTTTCATTGAATTCCTTGGTGAAAGCGACGATGTTCACACCGTGCTGACCAAGAGCAGGACCAACCGGGGGAGCCGGTGTAGCTTTGCCTGCAGGGATCTGAAGTTTAATTAAACCTACTACCTTTTGAGCCATAATTATTTTCCTCCTAAAAATGTGGTAATTGGCGAAGCGCCTTTGCGCTCCTCCCACGCATAAAGCGTTATGAATAACGCCCTATGGTAAAAGCAGTAAAATACTGCGAATTACTGAATTTGTTTTCATTAATTCCGAACTCCGAATTCCGAATTCCGAATTAATCCTCGACCTTTTCCAGCTGGTCAAGCTCGAAATCGACTGAGGTATCGCGCCCGAACATCGAGACGATAACCTGAACGCTGTTGTTTGCGGTATCAATGGATTCCACCGTACCCGAGAAGCCCTCGAGCGGACCGTCGATAACGTTGACCAAATCGCCGACGGTATACGCCACCTCGATTTCAACGATATCTTCGCCGAGCGCTCTTTTAATCTCATCCTCGGTCAGCGGAACGGGCTTGCCCTCGGGGCCTACGAAGCCGGCGCAGCCGCGCGTGTTACGCACGATGTACCACGTTTCATCGGTCATCACCATCTTGATGTAGATATAGCTGGGGAACAGCTTACGTTCGATTTCCTTTTTGGTTCCGTCCTCCTTCACCTCAACAACCGTTTCGGTGGGAATACGGATATCCTGAATCATATCGGTAAGATTCTGGTTTTCGACCTTGATTCTCAGGTCGCTTGCTACCTTGTTTTCATACCCGGAAAAGGTATGGGCGATATACCATTTTGCTTCTTCCATCAGTAGCCTCCTTCAGAAAATCAGTCGGCAACTTCTGATGTATCAGCTTCTGTCTCAGCCTCGGTTGCTTCCTCTGTTTGCGCTTCAGCAGTGTCGCCTTCCGCCTCTTCCTCGGTGTCAGCGTCAGCGTTTGCCTCATCAACCAAATCAAATGCCTCGTCGATATTGTCTTCCACATCGGCAGCCTCGGTCGTCGTGGTCGTGTTCTGCTGTGCTAAGTTTTTAATACCCTTCATACCTTCTGTAAGGCCGAAGTCGATTGCATAGATAATCACACCTAAAATCAGGATGACAACCAGAACAACGAGGGTGTTCTTCCAAACCTCTGCTGCCTTGGGCCATACAACCTTTCTGCCTTCACTTCTTACGCTCTTGAAGAAACTGCCGATTGCTTTGAAGGGGTTCTTACCGGACTTTTTCTTGTCAGCCTTCTTGTCTGCAGACTTTGCGGACTTCTTAGCCTTCTTGTCGTCAGCCATCGTAATTCCTCCTGTTACTTCGTCTCTCTGTGAAGCGTGTGCTTCTTACAGAAGCGGCAGTACTTGTTCATCTCAAGCCTGTCAGGTGTGTTCTTTTTGTTTTTCATCGTGTTGTAATTGCGTTGTTTGCATTCAGTGCAAGCTAAAGTGATTTTAACTCTCATCGTGGCACCTCCTATTTTATTTCGATACTAATCTCCCTCGTGCTTGGCGCTCTGCCACGCTCGCAGAGCGCACTGACAAAACAAGGGCAAAAAAATAAACCCTTGAGCGAGGTATGATTACTATAGCACAACCCCTTAGCGTTGTCAAGAACTTTTTTATTATATATTATCTAAGGCATAGATTATGATGTTGTTGAAGCAATGTGGGAAGCAATAAGCCACGCTTTTTCTAATCAACTTTTGTTTATTAATTTGTTGCGTAATAAAAAAGTGTTGCTTTTTTTCTTTGTTTATATTATGATGGATTGTAAGCCCAAAAAAAGAAAGGATGCTGTTATGGACGCTTTGATTGTCGGCGGCGGCGCAAGCGGTATTGCCTGCGCGATTCGATTAAAACAGAATAACCCGGCGCTCAGAGTGACGGTACTCGAGCATCTGGAGGAGCCGTGCAAGAAGCTGTACGCCACCGGCAACGGTCGCTGCAACCTCACCAACACGGCGGCGCAGGGCTACGAAACCACCGTGGCGTTTTTCAACTCGCTCGGTCTGCTCCTGCGGGAGAGCCACGAGGGCAGAATGTACCCGTATTCCAACCAGGCGTCCACCGTGGTGAACGTGTTGCTCGGTGCCTGCCAAACATACGGGGTAAATCTCGTGACGGGTGCCGATGTCTATCAGATTGAACCGGTGAAGGACGGTTTCCGTGTTTACACATCCAAGGGTGCTTACAGCGGCGCATACGTTGTTGTTGCCACGGGCGGCAAAGCGCAGCCGGCGCTCGGTTCCAACGGCAGCGGTTATTCCCTGCTGCAGGCGCTCGGTCACACCGTAACGCCGCTATCCCCCGCTTTGGTGCAGCTGGAATCCTCCAACAAAAACTGCCGTCAGTTAAAGGGCGTGCGCACCAAATGCCGCCTTTCGATTGAAACGGACGGCGAAATCACGGCTTCCGCGTTCGGCGAGCTGCTGTTTGCCGATTACGGACTCTCCGGTATCGTGACGATGGATTTATCCGAAAACGTGCACGATGAGCTGCTGAAAAGAAGCAAGGAAAAATGCGTTGCCATCGTTGATTTTGTCCCCGATATGACGCAGGAGCAGCTGCTCGTTCACTACGAAACCTTCGGCACACTGGAAGGCATTCTTCCGGCAAAGCTGTGCAGCATTCTTTCCCGCCAGGCAGAGGGCGACGCGGAAAAGATGACAAAATACGCCAAGAACTGGCGGCTGATTATCACCGGCACAAAGGGCTTCAACTTCGCTCAGATTACCAAGGGCGGCATCGCCTTAAGCGAGTTGAGCGACAGCAACGAATCACTGACCGTGCCCGACCTCTACGTTATCGGCGAGCTTACCGACAACCAGTTCCGTTGCGGCGGCTTCAATCTCGATTATGCGTTCTCCAGCGGTGTCCGTGCTGCCGATGATATTACTAGGAAGATACAGAACAGCTAAAAAATGATACGAATTAACGAAATCAAGCTTTCGCTCGACGAGGAGGAAACGCTCCTGCGGGCGAAAGCTTCAAAAATACTCAGAATTAACGAAAAATACATTACGAGCCTGACGGTCTTTAAAAAGAGCGTGGACGCACGGCACAAGGACGATGTGCATTTTACCTACAGCGTGGATGTGGCAATCGCACTTGACGAGCAGCAGATTGTTGCCAAATGCAAAAACGGCAAGGTCAGTATTGTCACACCGTACTGCTACGAGATGCCCGCTTGCGCAAGGCGCAGTCAGTTCCGTCCCGTCGTGGTCGGCTTCGGTCCCGCGGGTATGCTGGCAGGGCTGATTTTAGCCGAAGCAGGACTGCGCCCGATTATTTTAGAGCGCGGCAAACGCATTAATGAGCGCCAGCGCGACGTCAGCGCCTTCTGGACGAAAGCGGAGCTGAACGAGGAAAGCAACGTGCAGTTCGGCGAGGGCGGTGCGGGCACCTTTTCGGACGGCAAGCTCACCACAGGCATCAAAAGTCCGTTCATCCGCAAGGTGCTGGAGGAGCTGTATGAAGCGGGCGCGCCGGAGGAAATTCTTTACGCTGCCAAGCCGCATATCGGCACCGACCGGCTTGCCGTTGTGGTGAAAAATATCCGCACCAAGATTGAAAAACTCGGCGGCGAAGTGCTGACGGAATGCCGCCTTGACCGCCTGATTGAAGCCAACGGCTTTGTCCACGGCGTAACATACACGCACCGCGGCGAACGCATTGATTTGGAGACCGACAGCGTAATTCTCGCCATCGGGCACAGCGCGCGCGACACCGTTGAAATGCTGTACCAGATGGGCGTGGAAATGATACAAAAGCCGTTTTCCGTCGGGGCGCGCATTGAGCACCCACAGCGGCTGATTAATAAAACGCAGTACGGCAAATTTGCGAATCACCCCAAACTCGGTGCGGCAGATTACAAGCTCGCGTGCCACGGGCTGCACGAGCGCGGCGCATACACCTTCTGTATGTGCCCCGGCGGCACGGTAGTGGCGGCGGCAAGTGAAAAGGACACCGTAATTGTCAACGGAATGTCCTCCCTCGCGCGCGACGGCGAAAACGCGAACGCAGCATTGCTGGTCGGGATTGAGCCGAAGGATTTTCCGAGCGAGCACCCGCTTGCCGGTATTGACTACCAGCGCGCGATAGAGCATCAGGCGTTCGTGCTGGCAGGCGGCGATTACAGAGCGCCGGCGCAGCTGGTCGGCGACTTCTTAAAAGGAGAAGCATCCAGGCAGCTCGGCGACGTGCAGCCGACCTATCCGCTCGGCGTAACGCTCACGAGCCTCGATGAATGCCTGCCGGAAAAGGTGGCGGCGACGATGAAGAGCGCCATCGTGCAGATGGACGGCAAGCTTGCCGGCTTTAACCTCTACGATGCGGTGCTGACCGCGCCGGAGACGCGCAGCTCCTCCGCCGTGAGAATGGTGCGCGATGAATTTCTGCAATGCAGTATCCGCGGCGTTTACCCCTGCGGTGAGGGCGCCGGATACGCCGGCGGCATTATTTCCGCCGCATGCGACGGCATTAAATGTGCACACGCCGTATTAACAGATGAACATTAAAACAGGGCTGTCTTTGGACAGCCCTGTTTATTATTTATTTTCCTTTTTACCGATTTTGATGATGCGGACAATCACGGTGCTGAGCACCAGATTCACTGCCAGCTCGAAGATGAAGTTCAGCCCGACAAGACCGACAATCATAAATTTGCCGGCATTCTCCATGCCTGCCGCCTGTGCCCACTGATTAATCGTCGGCATAAAGAACGCTATACAGCCGAGCAGGAAAGTGCCCGTATTGACGACGGGAGCCGTGATAGCAGCACAGATGGTTGCCGCCCAGGTGTTCTTTTCTTCCAGCAGCTTGTAGACCGCGCCGGCACATAAACCGGCGAGCGCACCCTTGAGCAGCACCGTAATAATAGTTCCCACGGGGCTGACCGCCATAAACGGCGCGGCGTCTCCCGAAAGCAGTACCGTTACGCCGAAGGCAAGACCGAGCCACGCACCGGCACCGATACCGTAAATCGCCGCACCGACCACGATGGGAATCAGCACGAGCGACACGGAGAACGTTCCGAACTTGATGAAGCTGCCAAGCAGCTGCAGCACCACAACGATGGCGGTAAAGATACCGACACCGACAACGGTTTTGGTTTTCTGGTTCATATTCATTTTTCCTTTCTGCTACCGTTCCGAAGGCAAAAGCCCGGGAAAGCGATTTTTCCCTGTGGATACAGTGCGGTTATATTATACAGGAATTTGCGGAAAAGTCAACAAAAAAAGGGCGGATACTATCCGCCCGTTATGTTATCAGTTCTTTTCCTCCAGAATCTCAAAATTCGGATAATAGCGGAACTTGACCTTGCCGACGATGAGGTCGCGGTGAACGTAATTTGTCGTTACCCACATACGCGAATCGGCGGAATGGTTGCGGTTATCGCCCATCACAAAATAGCTTTCCTCCGGCACCACATACGGTCCGTAATCGCCCACCGGCTCCTCCACGGTGACAAAGTCATCGCGCAGCTGCTCGGTTTTTCCGTCAGCATCCGTGACAAAGACATCGCCGTCCTTCACCTCCACGGTTTCGCCGGGAAGCCCGATAATGCGTTTAACATAATAGGTCTTGTTGTCCCCTTTTGCCACCTCGTCCGGTGCGCGAAAAATGATGATATCATAGCGCTCCGGGTCGTGAAAATTATATTCCAGACGGGAAGCAATAATTCTGTCCTTCTCCTGAATGGTATTGAGCATCGAGCCCGTCGGCACCTCGGCATTGGCAAACACAAAGGTTTTCAGCCCGACGGCAACCACCAGCGCGATAATAATCGGCAGGCAGAAATCAAGGATTTCCTTGAGGGTTGATTTTTTCTTATCCGGCTTGGCGGTTTTTTGCGTTGCCGCCTCGGTCGTTTCTGCCGTTGTCACTTCGGTGACAGCGGTTTCTTCGGTGACCTCGGTCACCTCGTTTTTGATTTCGTTATCCATAATGATGTCCTTATCTCGTGAATTTCAGTATTTTGATTTCGTACGGTGCGAGGGTAAAGCTGAGCTTATCGTTATAGCTGAACAGCACATTCTGCGTATCGGCTGGAGTGCCGAACGGGTACTCGACGCGCATATCGGCAAGGTTTTCCGGCGCGCCCATCAGTTTGTTGAGCGTTAAGGTCAGCGGCGACGGCTCGGCATCGGGGTTACGCAGGGCGATGATACCTTCGCCGTTCTCCGACCATCCGATGTAGCCGTAAACATTGTTTTCCTCCGGATTGCCGCCGATGAACATTCCGTGCCGCAGAAGGTCAGCGCTTTCTCTCTGAAAGCGCATCACACGGCGCAGCGCCTGCCATTTTTCCTCGCTCATGATCTCGGGCGAGAAATAGAATTCATTGAGCGCCTGACCGCGCACCGCGCACCAGAACAGGTATTTTTCAAATTCCGCGTCAGTGTATTCCACCTTGGCGCTTTTGCCGTAAATCGGCTCGTGATTATAAAAAGCGTCAAGCGGCAGCTGTACCGAGCGGGTGCACAGACAGTCGTAGTACCGCGCGTCACGGTAGGTGATTTCCGCATCGAGCCGGCTCTGCTCCTCGTTATTCTCGGCAAAGCCGATATCGTCGCTGTTCTGCAGCCAGACGGAATTCGCCCACTGCAGCCACCACGGTGACGGGTTCAAAAATGAGGTCAGATTAATCCAGACCTTTTCGCCATCCTCACCGGAATGACGGATTTTCTGCAGTACCTCCGCCCATTTTTCCAGCAGGTCAGTGGCATAATACAAATCGCTGTCGCCGCCGACGGCGTGGTCGTGCGTCTCGTCGCGGCACGGCTTCAGCGCAAAGCCGTCCAGCTTCAGATACGAGAGGTGATGCTCCTTCAACTGCTCCACGAGGTAATCGCCGACGAGTGCAACATAGCGCGCGGACGCAACGCAGATATCTTCACTTTCCGTGTTCAGAAAGCCGTTGCCCGCTGCCTGGATGCTCTTGGCAAAGCGTTTACTTTTGGTATATCCCCCGCGCGGACTGAGCCACAGACCGAGCGAGGAGCCCATGTCTGCGCACTGCTGCGCAAGCGGCGCAATGCCGTTCGGGAAGTTCTTATTACACTTCCAGAAGGGCGCTTTATAGTTACACCAGCCGTCATCCAGCACATAGGCATCCAGCTGCGGTATACCGTGGGAAATAAGCGCCGTATTGACGGCATCAAAGCTATCCTTTACGCTGCTTTCGCTGATTTTGCCCATCTTGTCAAACCAGGTGTTATACTGAAAGCGCAGCGGCGACGGCACACGGATGAAATCAAGATATTCGAAGAAGGCTTTTCTGACCTCTTGAATGGTGTTATCCTTTGCAGCGCCCATGACGGTGACGGGACAGACAAAATGTCTTCCGACATTTTTGCCGAGATAGTATTTTACCCTGCCGACGCCGTGCACAATGCGGCTGTCCGCGCCGGGGAATTCGCAGCCGAAGAACAGGCTGTCAATATAAAACGGCTGACCGAGCACCGCCCACTGCGGCGGGATTTCGGAGCCCTCAACCCTGTCCGCACCGAAATGCGTTTTGGAATTGATGATACCGATATCGTCAAGGTAGATAAAATCGAGCACACGGCTGTCGCTCTGGTCAAGGGTTATCTGCTTGCAAATCGTATTGCCGTCCGGATGCACCCAGTATTCCAGCGTAACGGTGACGCCCTGCACCTCGGCAAAGACGAATTTCAGCTTATTGTTTTCCTCGCTGGAGGAAACAACCGGCAGCCCTTTAGCAGAGAAATCCGCACCGTCCTCAAAACGCACAACGAATTCACAGCCGTTTCCATCCGGCACCAGGCTCATATCGGAATATTTATTATAAATCTGACTGGCAAAAAAATTGCCGTTCACGATTTTGAATTCACGCTTAATGCGCTTGCTTTCTAATTTAAACATACCATCATCCTTTTCGGATTTCAGATTTCGTCCTGAATATACTCCAGCGCTCTGGCAAGCTGGTCCGGGCAGGAGGTGCCCTTAAAATTACAGTCAATCCCCTTTAAGAGCCCGATAACCTCGTCCAGCTTTCTGCCCTTGACGAGCGCTGCAACGCCCTGGGTATTGCCGCTGCAGCCGCCGACGAATTCCACCTTGTTAACGGTTTCGTTCTCCTCGTCAACGTCCACAATAATCTGGCGGGCACAGATGCCCTTTGTTGCAAATTGATATTCCATTTATCATCATCCTTTATTGATTTTCAGATTTATTATACCGACTGTGCGAACGGAATGCAATCTTTTTCATCATGAACCGGACGGCAAGCTCCGCTATTCCTGCGAGGATAACCGTTACCGCCAGCACAAAGAGCAGCTTCACGGAATACCTGCGGTGCCGGATAAACGGCAAGTCAAGAAGCAGCAGCGGCAGCATATGGCCAAAATACAGCGGCAAAACGGATTTACCGAGCAGCGTTGTTGCCTGATTATCAAGCACATCGGCAAGAACCGACTGATGGCTGAACGTCAGCATCACGCCGAAGAACAGCGCATAAAATGCGTAAGGCTCATAGCGCGCCGGAAAATCATAGCACATATAAAGCAGCGTTACGCCGTAAGCAAGCAGCTCAGCACCGGTCAGTAAGACACGGTCAAGCTTGGTAAAACGCAGCTTTTGCAAACCGCACGCCATCTCATATGCGAACACGCCGCCGCACAGACCGGCAAAGCAACGCAGATAGACTTTTGAAACGGTATCGAGATACAGGAACGCATCCACATTGCCGAGCTCGCCAGTCTCATGCGCTATATAGCCGATGAGCAGCACCGCCAGAAACGGTGCGGCAATCTTCGTAAAATAGCCCTTAAAGCGCAGTACCAGCGGATAGATAAGCAGCAGCATCCACAGTAACCCGGCTATCCACCACTCTAAAGGCAGCAGCTCCGCTTCCTTCAAGCCGGTTTTCTGGATGAAGAACAGATTCGGCAGCAGCTTGATGATGCCGTCCACCAGATAATCCGGCGCAAGATGACGGTTCTGATAAAGAAACCACACAAACGCGACGCAAAAAACAATCAAATGGTACGGCAGAATCCGTAACAGACGGCGACCCATAAAATCGCGCGTTTGCTTCACTAACGTGCCGTCGGTATGGCGCTTCGCGCTCGCCGCTGTCAGCGCGCCCGCCACCAGCAGGAAGAAATCAACGGCAACCCTGCCCTCTGCAAAGAAGGTAAAATGCTTAAAGGAAACTGTTTTAAACTGCGCGGCAAAATCGGCAAGAATCAGCACAATACAGAACACAAAGCTCATCAGATCAACCGCGCCGTTTCGCTTCACCTGTGTTTTGTTCATACCGTCACCTCCCTGTTATGCAGCCGTTCAATTTTACGGTGAATCGGCTTCATCAGCAGCTTGGACACCGGCGTTAACAGCACGGAGAGCACAAGCGTTACCGCCACTGTCAACAGGACTAAATTCCTTGGCCGGATGGCAGACACCTCGTCAATCCGATACAGAATCAGCGGCAGACGGTGCGTATAGTAAATCGGGAGGCTGAGCCTGCCGAGATAATAGACAACAGGATTGTTAAAGAGCTTGCAAAATACCGATACTTCGCTGAAGCAGAGAATCACGCCGCCGAGCAGAAAATAGAAGGCATAGCCCTCGTACTTTTCGCTCCAGTCGCAGCAGGCATAGGCAATGGGAACAATAAAGCAAAGCGCTTCCACGCCTGTTAAAAGCAGGCGGACGGGCAGCTTCAGTTTGAGCCGTTTGAGCGCCTGTACGATTTCATAGCCGAAGATACCGCCGCACATTTCCGCAAACGCACGGACGTAGATTTTCGGTACGGTTTCGTTGAACACAAAACGAGTGGTACCGCCGAGCTTGCCCTGCACATGAATCAGATAGCCGACCAGCACAACGCAAATCAGCGGCGCTGCCAGCTGCGAGAATTTTTCCTTAAAGCGCAGCAGCAGCGGATAGAGCAGCAGCATCATCCACAGCATCGCGGTGATATACCACTCCGGCGTGAGAATATTTCTCTGATACATACCCGAATTTTGCACCAAAAACAGGTTCGGCAATGAGGAAAGGGCGGTATTAATCATATGACGGGTGCTCGGGAAATGCGAAAAGCGCAGTACCAGCACAAAAGCAACGGCAAAGCAGATGATATGATACGGGAAAATGCTCCAAAACTTTTTGCGCATAAACTGTCCCGTTTCGTGCACGATATCCGGCGTATTGTATTTCCTTTTCGCTGAGGCTGCCATCAGGTAACCCGAAACAGCAAAGAAAAATTCCACCGCGATTTTGCCGTGTGAAAAGAAGGTAACATGGTTCACCGGCTGGATTTCCAGCTGGTTGTTGATATGATAAAACATAACAACCATCGCAAAGACAAAACGCAACAGCTCAATTTCACCGTTACGCTTGGCACCAGCCATAAGCCTCAACTCCTTTCCCATTATTTTTAACACAAAAGAGTAATTTAGTCAATAGAGGCTATCGGTTAGCAGTTGGCGACTACCAGAAACAGCGAACAACCGATGTTGTTCGCTGCAGCGTGTCGAAAAAACCACAGAACAGATTTCGACACGCTGGGAGACTTTTAGAAAAGGAGCAGAATTTCGTATTTTGCGAGTGGGTGCTGTACATAGGTACCGCCCCCGAGCAAAAAACGGAAAACGCCAAACGCCCTGAAAGCTCGATGCTTTCAAGGCGTTTCCAATCGTTAAGTCGATGAATTGGCGGGGCGCCGAGGACGTCGCCCCCTACGAGCATATACCTCATTGATATAATGCTCGGCGTGTTTCTGCGCTTTTCGGGAAGTCTTATTTGAGAGCTTCCTTAACTTTAGCGGCTTTACCCACTCTGTCACGCAGGTAGTAGAGCTTCGCTCTTCTGACCTTACCCATACGGACAACCTTAATGTCAACCACGTTGGGAGAATGCAGCGGGAATACACGCTCAATGCCGACACCGTAGGATACGCGGCGAACGGTAAAGGTTTCGGAAATGCCGGAGCCCTTTCTGCCGATAACGGTGCCTTCGAAATTCTGAATTCTTTCTCTCTGTCCTTCACGGATGTTTACGGATACTCTGACGGTATCACCGATGCTGAACTCAGGGAGTTCTGCCTTTGTTGAGCTCTGCTCAATTAACTTAAGTGCGTCCATGTTATTTCCTCCTTATGATTACTTCAACATATCGGTTACGAAGGGCAGCAGGGCCAAATGGCGTGCGCGCTTGACAGCCTGAGCCACGCGGCGCTGGTACTTCAGAGAGGTGCCCGTAATGCGGCGGGGAA
>CALGGQ010000365.1 GCA_937915775.1 uncultured Clostridia bacterium
CGCCCGCCGAAATTTTTGTACTGCCTGTAAACCGGCGCCAGTTCCTTCAAGCCGCGAATTTTATCCAGCCGCCGCGTGTTCAGCTCCAGAATCTTCCCGCGTTCGACGACAATTTTCAGCACGGCGTCAATTTCGGGATTATTTAAAATCTCGTGATAATCCTCGCAGTAGGACGGGATACCCAGCTCCTCTGCCACCTTTTTCGCACCGTCTACATAAATATCGGAGATGGCGACAATTTCAGCCTGCGGAATATGGTAGGTGATAGACTTTGCATGCACCTGACCGATTCTGCCGGCACCGATAATACCAACCTTGAGCTTTTTCATAGTTTATACCTTGCCTTTCGCAATAATTTTTATCTTAAATATTTTAGCACAGGTTTTATTTTAATGCAATATAACAATGAAAATTATTCCGTCAGGTTTTTTATTTTCACATAGAATAAAAAGGGACAATTACAGGCAACACGGGCGGTGCAGTGGGAATCCCCTTGAATCGCTGCACCGCCCGCCTGTTCACATAGGCAGTGTTTACAGCCTGTCGTATTCGTCGAGGGCTGCGGACACTGCCGCATAGCAGTATTTTAACCGGTGATTAACGATGTCCTTCGCGGTGCTGATATGGCGCGAGACCGTCGGCTGCGAAAGGTGGAGCAGCGTTGCAATCTCCTGCTGGCTTTTATGGTGAAGATATTTATATTTCAGGCAAACGCTCTGACGGTCGGTCAGCTCGCTTTCCATCATCACCGGCAGCAGCAGCGAAAACGCCTTTCGCACAGCGCGTTCACGGTCAAAGCCCTCATCCGCTATGTGGCGCGTATCGTGATAGTAAGCCTCAATAAAATCTGTCACGCCGCGTCCTCCCCGTAGTATTTCAGGAGCAGTGATGCGGTGTGTCTGCATTCACAAGCCATATCGTAATACACTTTCAGTTTCTTTCTCAGTTCATACAGCCGCTTGCCCTGGTAGATATCCAGCAGCGGTGTGAGCGCGTCTACCTTGGCGGAAATGGCTTCATACTGAGTCTCGTATTCACGAGCCAATTCATCAATTGTCATCTTCTGCCCTCCTTTAGCAAGATTCATCAACTTATGATGCCAAACCGATGAGTGGAATCGGTATACCTTCATATTAATCGAACAATCGTTCGATGTCAAGAGCAAAAAATAAATTTTTCGCCACGGTACAAAAACGGCGAAAAAGAAGAAAGACCAAGTATAGCACTCGGTCTTTCCCCTCTCTGTCTATAACAAACTATAGGAGGACAGGTTATCCGACACGGTTGCGGCTCCGTGCCGGATTCGTGTCTATTATATTCAATAATGCACAATTTGTCAAGCGTTTGGTGCAAAACGGTTGGTCAAAATTCATAAATCTATACAATTTTCAAAAACCGTTCAAAATCAATGCCGTCCGCATGGTAAGGCATTGCCGGCGTGTGGTTCAGGGTTTCTTCAATTGCCTTGGCGATAAATGCGCACGCCCGCTCAGCCGCCTCGAACACTGTGCTGCCACTGAGGAGTTCACACAGGACATAGGAAGAGAAAATATCCCCTGTGCCGGAAAAATGTTCGCCGAGCCGTCTGACGGTAATCACCTCAAACGAATTGCCGTCATATACGGCAGTGCCGATTTCCTCTCCGAGCGGAATGCCCGTGGTAATCACGGTTTTGCCGAGGGAAGCAGACATTGCCTCCAGCTCTTTTAGCGAATACGGTTTGGTGCAGTCCTTTCCGCAGAGGAGCGCCAGCTCTGTCACATTGGGCGTAAGCACATCCGCTTTATCCGCCAGCGCACGCACAGCGGCAATCCGCGCTGCATCAAAGCCGTCGTAAACGGTGCCGTCATCGCCCATAATCGGATCCGCCAGCACCAACGTGTTTTCCGTTTTGAATTCGTCAATAAAATCCGCTAAGATGTTCCCCTGCTCACAGTTCGGCAGAAAGCCTGTTAAAATGCCGTCGAAGCTCGGCTGCAGCCTGCGCCATTCGTCAATAAAGGCGGGCAGGTACAGCGTCATATCCACTGAGGTATAGCTCTCATACCCCGTCTGGTTGGAATAAATACCCGTCGGCAGCGGACAAGCCTGCATATTGAAAGCAGAAATAATCGGCAGCGCCGCCGTCAGCGAGCACTTGCCGAAGCCGGATAAATCATTGATAACTGCAATTCTTTTCATCGTATCACCTGAGTATATTATACACAGAATTTGCATTTTGGCAAGAGCAACCGAAAAGCTCACAGAAAAAAGCCTTGACAAAAATAATTTATATGTTATAATTTATAAGCCGCATATTATAGGCAACTAAGAAGTGCTCCGGCGCTCGCCTATCGTAGCGAGACTTGAGAAAGGGTAAATAAGTATGTACGCAGTTATCGTAACAGGCGGAAAGCAGTACAAGGTAGCTGAGGGCGACGTTCTCTATGTAGAGAAGCTCGGCGCAGAGGCTGAGGAAGAAATCACGTTTGACAACGTACTCGCCATCAGCACGGATGCAGGCTTTAAGGCAGGCAAGGATTGCGCAGAGGCTTCCGTAAAGGCAAAGGTTCTCAAGAACGGCAAGGGCAAGAAGATTACGGTTTTCACCTACAAGCCGAAGAAGAACGAAAAGCGCAAGATGGGTCACCGTCAGCCGTATACCAAGGTTGAGATTACCGCTATCAACGCATAAATGATTATCATTAGTTTTACAAAACAGGGCGAATGGTTGACCGGCTTTGAATGCCGCGGTCATGCCGGCACCGCTGATTACGGGCAGGACACCGTCTGTGCCTTCGTATCAAGCGCGTGTTACCTCGCAGCCAACACCGTCACGGACGTCATCGGGCTGAAAGCCGATGCGAGAGATACGGACGGCTACCTCAGGCTGACAATTAAAGAATCGCCCGAAAAAGCACAGGATATGCTCAACGGCTTAAAGCTCCATATGACCGAGCTCCAAAAGCAATATCCCGAAACCATTAAAGTAACGATTACGGAGGAATAACCATGCTGAAATTAAATGTACAGCTTTTTGCGCATAAAAAAGGTATGGGTTCAACCAAGAACGGCCGTGATTCCGAATCCAAGCGTCTCGGCGCCAAGAGAGCGGACGGTCAGTTCGTGCTGGCAGGTAACATTCTGTACCGCCAGAGAGGCACCCATATTCACCCGGGCAACAACGTAGGCATCGGCTCTGATGATACCCTTTTCGCCCTCATCGACGGCAAGGTAAAGTTTGAGACCTACGGCAAGGGCAGAAAAAAGGTTTCTGTTTACCCGGTAGAGCAGTAAGATAAAAGACCGCGAAGGCGGTCATAACAAAGAAGGCGACTGAGCATTCAGTCGCCTTCTTTGTTGTCATACGGATAAATTGGAATTTGTCGGGCAAACCCCTCAGTCACCTTCGGTGACAGCTCCCCTTTCAGGGGCGCCAAAGCTGCAGCGCGGGAGTCGCTAACTTGCCGGGGGTATTGGGGGCGGTAAGGCGACAAACCTGAAAGGTTTGTCGGTCCGGCCTATGGGCCGGACTGCCGACGTCATAATCCTGTGGATTGGGACGCGGCACCGCTGCGCCCCGATGAAAATCGTACGCGGCGGCGTGTACGCCGCGGACGGGGCTGTTTTTTCGCAGGAAAATCCCATTTATCCGGAGAAAAAACAGCTTCCTTGCAGATTTGACGACCAGAGTTCCGCAGGAACTCAAGTCAAATCTGTCAAAGGGGTGGTCTTGGCGGGGGAAGCAGGTCCCCCGCCAACAAGAGCGTCAACTCGCCAAATCCCCATTTCCCGGAATCATTGGCACAATGCACGTGGCAGCGGCATTTCGACTGTTCCTGTTCCCTGTTACTGTTACCTGGATTTGTCGCTGACGTTGAGCTGTAACTATAATCGTGCGCAATGATATCAATGGTTTAACCGGAGGCGTTTATATGCTGCAAAAGAATCCTCTGCTCGCCCGTCGGATCGCGCTGGCGGCGGCGGGCATGGCGCTGGCGGGCGTAGCCGTGGGCCTGTTCAAGC
>CALGGQ010000366.1 GCA_937915775.1 uncultured Clostridia bacterium
TATCACGAAAAAGATGCCATTTTTGGGCTAACCTTCTTTATGTAGGGCGCCCCTTATTCGGGTTTTATTTTTTGGAGTCTGTCGGTAATAATTTTTGATAGGACGCCGATGAGTAAGCCGGTCAGCAGTCCCGCCACAAGCAGCACGGGCAGGTAATAGACAATACGGTGCGTGCCCATCAATACCGCTGCCGCCGCCAGCTGACCGAGATTGTGCGTTACGCCGCCAAGCATACTGACGCCGATGACGGACAGCCTTGTTTTGCTTGCCGCCAGCATCACCGCAAAGCTCAGCAAGCCGCCGCACAGGCTGTAAATCAGCGAGTATGTGTTGCCGAAGGTCAGCCCTGCGAGCAGAATTCTGATAACGGCGATGATGAACGCCTCGTACGGCTTCATCAGGTAAAGTGCTGTCAGCACGATTAAGTTTGCCAGCCCGAGCTTCACGCCGGGAATGCCGATGCTGAGCGGCAGCAGGCTTTCCAGATAACTGAGCGTAAATGCCAGCGCCACCATCATCCCAAACAGTGCTGCGTGCCGTGCCTTCTGATTCTTCATAACGTTATCCTAAATATCAATTTCATCGTTTTCTTTTTCGTTAACAATGCTGATAACCAGTTGGTGCGGCAGGCAGATAATTGACTCGCCGTTTTGACTGATTTTCCTGTGCCGCACGCAGATTTTATCCGGGCAGTCCGCGTCCGTAACGGCGGCGTAACCGTCCTGTATCACCAGTTTGTTTGTGCCGTATTCGGTTTCTATCAGACGTTCGGTGTCCTCATTCAGCGGCAGCGTATCAACGATTTCGTTATTCACTTGGATTTGCACATAGGCACCCTTGCCGATGCCGAAATGTAGCACGGCAAAGAGGATGGCTGCAGCGGCGAGCACCGCCGCAATCACGATGAAATCCTGTTTTTTCATTTCAGATAATCCTCAAAATGAGATGAATAGATGATGTTATAAGCCTTGTCAACCCACAGCGCCTCCACGCCGTCGAGCGCTTCCACCAGTTCCTTGCCTTGATCAAGCGACAGTATGAATAAGGCAGTAGAGAGTACGTCGCCGAGCGCGCTGTCCTCACACACCACAGTAACGCCCGAAAAAGCGTCGGCAGGGTACAGCGTATCTGGTGCAATAATATGACAATATTGCATACCGTCAACCGTGAAATACCGCTGGTAGTCGCCGCTTGTGACAACCGCTTTATCCGTCAGCTGCAGTACCTCAAGCGCACTGCCTGCCTGCGGATTCGGGTTTTCAATCTGTACGTTCCAAAGGGTAGTGCCGTCGCCGTTTTTATTGCCTGCGGTGCAAACGTTGCCGCCGAGACTGAGCACAAAATCCTGCCAGAGATTTTCCTGTATCCGCTCACTGAGCGCACGCGCCGCAAAGCCCTTCGCCACAGCGCCGACATCCAGCGACATTTCGCTGTCCGCAAGATAGACGGTGGACGCCTGCTCGTCAAGGATTAACTGCTGTATATCCGTGTGAGCGGAGGCTTGCGTCAGCGCCGCCTGTTCGGGCAGGTAAGCACTTTCCGGGTTTTCCAGCGAAGCCTCCCGTGCCTCGTGCCAAAGGCGCAGCACACTGCCGAGGCAGATATTGACCGTGCCGCGGCTGAGCGTGTACGCTTCCTTGCCATATAGCAGCAGGTCAAGCACTTTTCGGTCAACCTTAACGGGTGCCTTGCCCGCCTGTTCGTTAACGGTATAAAGATTGTTGATGCCGTCATACGGCTGATAGATGTCGTAAAGCCTGTCGTATTCACCGAGCCACTGTTCCAGCTCCTCAGCCTTCCGGTTGAATTCCGCTTCGGACGTGTCGTACGCAATGACAGTGGTCACCGTGTCGAAGTATTCCGTCAGCGTTTTGGAATAGCGCTGCGGTGCCGGCCGAAAGGAAGAACAGCCGCACAGAGAAGCAACGGCGGTGAGGACAAGGAATAAACTGATATATTTCTTCATAGGCAAATCATACCATAGATTTGATACGGTTGCAATCAAAAAATCGGGTATCGTGCGATACCCGATTTTTCGTATTGATTTTAGAAAGTGACAGAGCCGCCGTTATTTGCGGAGGCAAGACCGATGTAGGACTTACCCTTGTTGATGCTGATCACCTTGCTGTCGTTTTCATCCTTCAGATAGAGCTTGTAGCCCTTGAGCTTCCAGGTAATCGGGCGCTGCTTGCCGTTGGAAGCATAGTAACCCTTGCCCTTCTTGAAATCGTAGTTAAGGTAGGTGGTGGTGGAGCCTTTGTATGGCACGGTGATATAGGTGGTATCTGCCATCAAAACGATAACGTTTTCAAACGCAACGTCGGTCTGCCAGTCGTTGGTGTGGTACTTGCCGTCCTTCTCATTATAGGTAAAGGCACGGGTATCCGTTCTGGAGGAGAACTTGCAGTTCACGACTTTTGCATCCGCCTTGCCGGGATCCTTGATTTCCTTGTTAAACTTCCAGAAGCTGAAATATTTGGGCTTAATATACGTTCTTCTGCCTAAATCCTCAATCGCCTGCGGAATCTTGTCGCCGTTGACGATACCTCTGTGCTCAACGGAAACGCTTCTCGTGTTATCTCTGCCAAAGAGGTA
>CALGGQ010000367.1 GCA_937915775.1 uncultured Clostridia bacterium
TGGCACAGGAATTGCAGGCGATACAGCCTCTCACCGGTTTGTTGCCGATTTTGACAACCTCGGCTTCCACTCCCTCTTCATCAAACACCTTAACCATTTCATCAAGCGCTATCCGGGTATTGCTCTGCGGACGCGGTGATGCGTTAATAATAAGTACCTTCATCGTTGTTTCTCCTTTGTGATTGTTGCTTTCATTATAAGGCATAGCGTTTGTTTTGTCAAAAAAATTCGCCAATTTCCGACAGAAAAAAATATTTTTGGTAAAATGAAAAAAATACTTTATTTTTATATCTTAATGTGATATTATATTATGCAGGTTAAAGCCTGTTAAAATTTTGTCAATATTTATAAAGGAGTGTACATATGCAAAAGAAATTAAGTAAAATTCCTTTCAACGGTACACCTGAACAGGAAGCAAAGCTGCTGGAGGTTATTGAAGCCAATAAGAGCGACAAGAGCCGTCTGATGGCAGTTATGCAGGAAGCACAGGAAATCTATGGCTACCTGCCAATCGAGGTTCAGGAAATCATTGCAAACGGCATGGAAGTTCCGCTTGAAAAGGTATTCGGTGTGGCATCATTCTATGCACAGTTTTCCATGTCTCCTAAAGGAAAGTATAACATTTCCGTATGCTTGGGAACTGCCTGCTACGTTAAGGGCGGACAGCAATTAGTAGAAGCTCTGAGCGAGAACCTCGGTATCGATGTCGGCGAATGCACCCCGCACGCTACCTTCTCACTGGAAGCATGCCGCTGCATCGGCGCCTGCGGTCTTGGCCCCGTGCTGACGATCAACGATGAGGTTTACGGTAAACTGACTCCGGAGGATATTCCGAAAATTCTTGCCAAATATCAGAACTGATTTTCCGAGGACGCAAAATGAAAATTGATGAAATAAAAGATATGCTCGGCGCCGAGGTGTTGTGCTGCGAGGAAAACACCGGACGCGAGGTTTACTCCGCCTGCGGCTGCGACCTGATGAGCGATGTACTCGCCTACGTCAAGGACCAGGCTGTACTGCTGACAGGACTGGTCAATCCGCAGGTTGTCAGAACCGCCGAGATGATGGATATGATTTGTATAGTATTTGTCCGCTCAAAAAAACCGACTCCCGAAATGTTAGAGCTGGCGCGTGACAGCGGCATTGTTGTGATGAGCTGCGATAAAAGGCTTTACGAGGCTTGCGGCATTCTTTATGCCGGCGGTCTAGGTGCCAACAAGGTAATCGATTGAGCGAACCATTAGTTTTTCATTTTGAGATTGACGGCGACGATTTCGCCACCGCCGGTCACGCTTCTGTACAAATCAAAAAAAATCTCAGGCAACTGGGCCTTTCGCCCGAAATCATCAGGCGCGTATCCATCGCAATGTATGAGGGCGAAATCAATATGGTTATCCATGCCCGCGGCGGCACTGCCGACGTTAAAGTATATGAGGACTGTATTGAAATCATACTCGCAGATAACGGCCCGGGAATTAAAGATATTAATCAGGCTATGCAGGAGGGCTTCTCCACCGCGTCGGATACCACGCGCTCTCTCGGCTTCGGTGCCGGAATGGGACTGCCGAATATGAAGCGGTATACCGATGAGATGAAGATTGACTCTACCGTCGGGGTAGGAACGACGGTGACGATGAAAATCAACATAGCTTAAAGTTAAGTGATATTTTATGAATACTTATCAACATTCTGTGCTGCTGGACGCTGACAAGTGTACCGGCTGCACTACCTGCCTCAAGCACTGCCCTACTGAGGCAATCCGCATTAAAGACGGCCACGCTGTGATTAACGACGGCCGTTGCATTGATTGCGGCGAATGCATCCGCAACTGCCCGCATCAGGCGAAGAAGGCGGTTTGCTCCAAGCTGGAGTCAATGGAGCGCTTTAAATATAAAATTGCGCTCCCTGCCCCAACGCTGTACGGTCAGTTTGATAATCTGGACGACATCGACTATGTGCTCGACGGACTGCTGAAAATCGGGTTTGACGAGGTATTTGAGGTATCCAAGGCAGCTGAACTTGTTTCTGCATACACCAGATTATACCTTAAAACCGACGGTATCAAAAAGCCGATTATCAGCTCTGCCTGCCCCGTTATTGTAAGACTTATCGGGCTGCGTTTTCCGTCGCTGAGCAGTAATATTCTGCATATGCTTCCTCCGATGGAGGTAGCGGCAGGGCTTGCCAGAGAAAAGGCGCAGAAGGAACACCCCGAACTGAAGCCGGAAGAAATCGGCGTTTGCTTCATCTCCCCCTGTCCGGCAAAGGTCAGTTATGTAAAGAATGGCTTTGCCGACTATCAGAGTAAGGTGGACGAGGTTGTTTCCATCAGCGATATTTACTTTTTGCTGATTAACGAAATGTCACACGGCAGCGATATTCAGTCGTTGTGCGAATCGGGCATTATCGGCATTGGCTGGGCAAGCTCCGGCGGCGAAGCGACCGCGATATTCAACGAAAAGTATTTAGCAGCTGACGGCATTGAAAACGTCATTCGTGTGCTCGATCAGGTGGAAAACGGCAATATTCCGTCGCTCGAATTCATCGAGCTGAACGCCTGCCCCGGCGGCTGCGTCGGCGGCGTGATGACGATGCAGAATCCGTTTATCGCCAAAGCAAGGCTGCAGGCGCTGCGCCACGGGCTTCCCGTTTCGCGCAACACGATAGGCTCAGCGGATTATATTCCGGAGGATTACCTCTTTAATGAGCTGCCGCAGTATGCACCGATTACACGTTTGAGCACAAGCATTGCCGAATCCATGCGGATGATGGCAGATATTCAGAAGTTCAAGGCTTACCTGCCCGGCATTGACTGCGGTGCGTGCGGTGCGCCGAACTGCAGAGCCTTTGCCGAGGATGTCATCAGAGGCAAAGCCGGCGCTGCTAAGTGTCCGATAGCTGTTCGCAGCATTAACGACAGAGAGGAGAGCGACGATGAAAGTTAACGAACTGAGCGCGCTCTGCGGCTTTGAAGCACTTTGCCTGCCGGACGGCGAACGTGAAATCAGCGGTGCTTACATCGGCGATTTGCTCAGCTGGGTGATGGGCAGAGCACAGGCGGACAACGCGTGGATTACGATTATGAGTAATATCAACGTGATTGCCGTCGCTTCTCTTGCCGACGTAGCTTGCATTATTCTCGCCGAGGGCGTTACGCTTGACGAAGAAATTCGCAAAACGGCGGAGCAAAAGGACATCAACGTTCTGGTGTCACCGCTCCCTGCGTTTGAAACAGCCGAACAATTAATCGGTAAGGTTTGATGAACAAATATTATTACGATTTACATATTCATTCGTGCCTGTCGCCCTGCGCCGACGATGACAACACGCCGAACAACATTGCCGGAATGGCAACCATCTGCGGGCTGAACATCGTGGCGCTGACCGACCATAACACCTGTAAAAACTGCCCCGCTTTTTTCACGGCGGCAAAGCGGTATGGGATTATCCCGATTGCGGGTATGGAGCTGACAACGGCGGAGGACATTCACGCCATCTGCCTGTTTGAAGAGCTTGACGCGGCGATGGAGTTTGATTTGATGCTGCAATCGCACCGAATGCTGATTCCGAACAGAACGGATATCTTTGGCAATCAGTTCATTCTTGACGGAGACGATAATCAAGTCGGTGAAGAACCGCATTTTCTGTCAAACGCGACGGATATTATGCTGGACGACGCACCGAAGCTGGTGGAAGGCTACGGCGGTATCTGCTACCCCGCGCACATCGACCGTCAGGCAAACGGCATCATTTCCGTGCTCGGCACCTTCCCCGCTACTCCGCATTTTAACGCGGTGGAAATCAACCGGCGGGAAAAGGTGGATGAATATGTAAGCAAGTACTCCCTGGAGGACAAGAAGATTATTATCAGCAGTGATGCGCATTATCTGACCGACATCAGGGAAAAAGAAAACTTTATTGCGCTTGACGATGAGCCGTACAGCAGCGCGCTCGTCAGAAGCCGGTTATTTGAATATTTCAAGAGTTAAGACGATGAAGGAACTTTCACTGAACATACTGGACGTTGCCGAAAACTCCGTGAAGGCAGGCGCGTCGCTGACCGAAATCCGACTGGAAGAAACGGACAGCACGCTGACGCTGACCATCAGGGATGACGGCTGCGGAATGGACGAGGAAACCGTTAAGGCGGTCATTGACCCGTTTTACACCACCAGAACGACCCG
>CALGGQ010000368.1 GCA_937915775.1 uncultured Clostridia bacterium
CGCAGCAGCGCGTCAAGGAGCTGGCACAACTGGATAATATCGCTATTCTCTGCGGTCACTATGAGGGCGTGGATGAGCGCGTGATTGAAGCCCTGCAGCCGGAGGAAATCTCCGTCGGCGATTATGTGCTGACAGGCGGCGAGCTGCCGGCGCTGATTGTGGCGGACAGTATTTCCCGCATGCTGCCCGGCGTGTTGTCGGACGAGGAGTGCTTCATTGAGGAGAGCCATTTTAATTCACTGCTCGAATATCCGCAGTATACGCACCCGAGCGAGTGGCACGGCAGGGAAGTGCCGGAGGTGCTGCTATCGGGCCATCACGAAAACGTTGATAAGTGGCGCCGCGAGCAGTCGCTGCTGCGCACCAAAGAGCGCCGACCGGATATGCTCGAAACAGCCGATTTGACAGAAAAGGACAAAATATACCTATCCTCTGTAGACACGACCACAACATAACGAAAAATTATGTTAATTTTGCACAAATAATTGCTTTTGATTTTGTTGATAATTCATTAGTCATACGAACTTTTCAAAACACCGTTGACCTTTAAATTTTATTTGATATAATATAGCAGATGGGTTGAGAAACCCCGTTAATTATCATATCATTTTTTAGTATATTTTAGGTTTTTTGTGAGGTATATGGTATGTTCGTAAAAGATGTTACAGTAGAGAATCAGGTTGGTCTTCATGCCCGTCCGGCTACCTTCTTCATTCAGAAGGCAAATGAATTCAAGTCCTCCATCTGGGTGGAAAAGGAAGAGAGAAGAGTAAACGCTAAGTCTCTTCTCGGCGTGCTTTCCCTCGGCATTATGGGCGGCACCGATATCAGAATCATTGCTGACGGCGTTGATGAAGAGGAAGCCGTAAACGGTCTGGTTGCACTGGTAAAGAGCGGCTTTAACGAATAATTAAGGTTTTATGCGCAGCAAATTGCTGCGCTTTTTTGTATATTCTTTGTTCCTGCGTCATATGCTGTATCGGTGATGAAAGTGCGATATATTGCTTATGACAGAGAAAGCGCCGCTGCCTATGCCGCGCGCTGGGCGTTTGACCGGAATCCCGCTTACTATAGCTTTGACGGTATCGGCGGCGACTGCACGAACTTTGCTTCTCAGTGCCTGTATGCCGGCGTCGGCGTGATGAATGATACGAGAGATTTGGGATGGTACTATGTGTCGCCGGAGGACCGTGCCGCCGCCTGGACGGAAGCAAATCATTTCAGGCGCTTTATGCTGGAGAACGGCAGCGTCGGTCCCTATGGCGAGGTAGCAGAAATCAACGCGCTCGAAATCGGAGATTTCATCAGCCTGTCAAACGGTGTGGAGTACTATCATACGCTGGTAGTGGTTGGCTTTGACGGAAGAATGCCGCTCATTGCCGCCCATACGAATGACAGCTATATGCGAAGGCTTGATACTTACTATTATCATAAGGCTCACGGTCTGCATATTCTTGGTGCACGAATCTATTAAAGCGTTTCATACGCTTTATTTTTTTGTGAGAATGTGGTATAATATATTCTGTATAATTGTGCAAAATCTCCATAAGTGCCATCGC